>JAVYQJ010000002.1:0-58023 GCA_038731975.1 Thermofilaceae archaeon
GACCGGCTTCAACAATGGTTGGGGCCGATACTCGTTCTACAGGTGGGGTGACGGTTCAACGGAGAACCCGAGGAGCGTCTACCTGAGCGATAGCGTGCAGCTGCTCGCCTACGTCTGGGATGAGAGGCTGCTCAAGGTCACCTACACAGCAGGTGGTGTTGTAAGGGTGAACGGGACCCAGGTCTCGAGCGGCTGGAGCAGCTGGTACAGGTACGGCTCCACAGTAGTGCTAGAGGCGGTGCCCAACTCTGGCTACTACTTCCAGAAGTGGCAGAGGGGAGTTGACAGCGACTCCCTGAGCGATTACTCTACCAGCAACCCCATCATCGTTACCGTGGACAACGGCTACCGGTTCCACGCCGTCTTTGACGCCTTGAAGTGGCTGACTGTGCAGGTCTACCGGGTGGATAAGGCAGGGAGCAGCCTGGGTGGTGCTGGGGGCGTGCAAGTGAGGATCGATGGCAACAGCTACACCGCCGACTCCAACGGCGTCGTCAAGGTGCAGGTGGTTCCCGGTACGCACACGGTCGAGATCGTTCAGACGAGCTTCAACGACGGCTGGGGGAGGTACACCTTCTGGAGGTGGTGGGACGGCAGCACAGCGAACCCGAGGACCTTCACCGTCACTGCGGACTCGACGGTCACAGCGTACGCTTGGGATGAAAGGCTCCTTAAGATTACTTACACCAGCGGTGGAGCTGTGAAAGTGAACGGTACGCAGGTCTCGAGCGGTTACACAACGTGGTGCAGGTACGGCAGCGTTGCGACCCTAGAGGCTGTACCGAGCTCCGGCTACCAGTTCGTCAAGTGGCAGAGGGGAGTGAACAGCGACTCCTTAAGCGATTATTCTACGTCTAACCCCATCACCGTTACCTTGGATAACGGCTACAGGTTCCACGCGGTCTTCGGCACCACCTACACGTTCACTGTCGAGGTGAGGAGGGTCGATTACGCGGGCACCGACATCGGCCCAGCCGTTGCAGCCGTCGTTGTCGTGAACGGGCAGAGCTACACGACGGACAGCAGCGGTAGAGTAACCTTCACCAACGTTGCACCGGGAGCGAGCTTCACTGTGCAGTTCAACCAGCAGACCTTCAACAGCGGCTGGGGGAGGTACACCTTCTGGAAGTGGTGGGACGGCAGCACGAGCAACCCGAGGACTTTCACGGTCACTGGGGATACGACTGCCACAATGTACGTCTACGATGAGAGGCTGCTGAAGGTGAGCTACGGCAGTAGCGGGGTCGTGAGGGTGAACGGTACGCAGGTCTCCAGCGGCTGGAGCAACTGGTACAGGTTCGGGGTTAGAGTGGTACTGGAGGCTGTGCCCAACTCGGGCTACGCGCTCCAGAAGTGGCAGCGCGGAGTAAACACGGATACGCTGAGCGACTACGACGTGAGGCTGAAGGAGACAGTGACGGCGAGCGGGAGCAGCGAAGTAGTGGCGGTTGTCACTAGCAACGCTTACACCGGGTACATTGAGGCAACAATGAGCTACACATCACCGGGCGGAAGAATGGGCATCTGGATGGCCCGAATCGAGGCGTGCCCCACCTCCGCGTGTTACACGTTCGATCTACTCAACTCGACGGGTTGGATGACTGGCAGCGGGAGCGGCACGCTCACCTACAGAGGCACGCTGCAGGCGAGCAGGTACATACGTTTCACGCTAACCGCTCCAATGGGCTTCACCAGCACCGCCTCCTTAACCGGAACCGTTTTGAGACCGGCAACCAACCCACTGTTAGTAACCGTGGACAACGGCTACCACTATCGAGCGGAGTTCGGAGCTCCGTGAAAAACCCACTATCTTCTTCCCATCGTATTACAGAGTACTACGTCTCAAAACAGAGTTTCTATTATATTTGGAGATTTAGATCGCTGCATTACGTAGTCATACGCTACATCTACATAGTACCCGATCGCGATACGCGATATTTGCAGCCTATTCCAATTGTAGACGCGACATAGTTACATTCGCTGAACAGAGACTTTTACCGTTAAGCGCAGCTATACAACTACGCCGGAGCAAAACTCAGGAAGAGCCAACGAAAGAAAGGTAGAGTAATGCCGCACAACTATCCTTCCCACCACCTCCGGTGCCGCAGAGACCTCTTCTACTATTTCTTGATGACCCAAAGGACCCCTCCGCACAAGCGTGTTTCACCTTGTAGTTTTTTAGATGGCGTTATGCGGGTTCGGTTTTCAGCTTGATGGTCGAGAGTTAGGAGGGGAGAGGTGTAGGGGAAGGTCAAAACCTCCCCCCCCACTTTAAAGACACGCGGCTTACCTTTCATTATCGTGAAGGGGTAATGCTTTAATCTCCTGTATCGGTCCCTCTGCTCGGTGTACGCATTGTTGCTGAGAATGCAGACATCGAGCACAAGCATTCTAATTTCGCTTATTAATTACTAATGCAGCTAGCCTTTCGCCTCGACCAGCAGCAGCGTGCCGTTCACGCTCACCAGGGTGTAGGCGTAGCAGCGCCCCCTGCTGCCTCCCCTGGAGAGCACTCTGCCGTCCGGGTAGCGGAGGACAATGGTGAAGCCTGAGGGGGGTCTCACGCCGCTCCAGCCCGCCAGAGTGATGTTCTGCGCGGCCTGCCCTGCTACCTCCAGCGCTCTAGCGTAGCAGTCGAACGCGAGCGTGTAGGCTCTGGACCCCCTAGCGTAGAAGTGGAGCAGTAACGCAGCTGCTAGCACGGTTGCAGCGACAGTGAGCAGGGCGTCAACCCTCACGCCTCCACCACCTCGAGAACCTTAAGGCGAGCCCCACAAGCGCGGAGTAGGTTACGCCCAGCGCCGCCAGGATGGAGGTGAGAAGGGCCAGCGCGGATAGAGGCCAAACGGCGCTGAAGGGCACATCAAAGGATAGGAGTAAGCAGGTGGCTGCGAGGCAGGCTAGGAACACCATCGCGAGGAACGTGAGGTCCCCTGAACCCGCTCCCACACTCTCACCCTGCAAAGAGGTGGGGCGCGTACATGATCGCTAGCAGCCACGCGAGCCAGACCGCGCCAGCACATAAGGGTAAGTAAAGTGGCAGGAGGTGTGGTCTACCTTCCCTAGCTCCTGAAGTAGCGGCTGCCAAGGTTAGGGAGACGGTGGCGAGGATGGGGTCGATCCACTCCCTCAGCTCGTGCACGCCGGCGCCGCTGATACCCGTCCTAGCGAGCCACTCCCCACCCCCCTCTCCCGCAGCCAGGATGGCTCCCGAAGAGATGACGACTGCGTATATCGCACCGACGATCGCCGCTTCAACCACCGCGTAAACCAGGAAGACCCTCGTCTTCCCCCTCAACCTGTTCACGAACTCCAATACCTGTGACATGTACTCCTCCAGCTTCCTCAAGTTCTCGTAACCACCATGTAAGAGAACCTGCCACAAGCCCAGCGTGGCAGCTCTAGTGAAACCCTTCCACTCCGGGCTCAGCAGGTCCTCGGGATCCTTGATCAACCCCTCCCTAACTAATGCGTAGTAGGGGTTGCCCACAGCCCTAGCCGCTACCCTCACCATCTCCCTCGCTTTCTCTAACTTTCTTAACTCGGCCCGGGAGTGGTAGAGGTGGAGCACCATCGTTGGAAGAGAGCCCACCGCTAGGGCTAGCGTCAGAGGCGCCTCAAGCCCAAAATGGGAGAAGAGGAGGAAGAGCGGGAGCACGGCTAGCATGGGCAGGTAGGTGCGCCAGGGCGGCGAGGGTACGCCGTACTCCCAGGGGAAGATCACCACGCCAGCGAGGAGCGCCAGCATCAGGCCCACCACAGTCAAGGCGAGAGCGGTTGAAGCCGCTCCGGTGCCGATCAGGGCCACCGTCGCCACTATCGTGGCGGGCACCGTGCTCGTGAAGGTTGAAACTAGCGAGTAGAGGTTCGAGATGTTGTAGTCAGCCGTTTCTAACGTGGTCCTCAGCTCCGCTAGCACATCCCTCAGCTTCTCCTCCAACGCTGAACGGCTGCCAGAGCGTTGAGTCTCGACGGCGGCGTTCAGCACCTTCTTCATCTTGTCGGACAAGCCGTCCAGCTTCGCGTCCCCCGAGTACAGCATCTCCGGCTCCGGTAGGTAGTCGAAGCCGTAGCGGCGCACCTCCTTCAGCGTGGTCAAGGGCAGCTGGGGCGATGACAGCATCACGAGGGCAAGGGGGACGGCGTCGGCCTCGCTCCTAAACCATGTGGGGAGCGAGAAGCTACCTCCACTCCTTCCGCTGCTCTTCCGCTTGGCCACAGAGAAAGAAAAAGCTGTTAATTATAAGGCTTGCGGGCCACAGGCCTAGGGGACTGTGATCTTGGCACCCAAAGGTATGCGGTGCTGGCTGCCGCTCGGGTCCGTCCCCTGCACCGTCACGACCGCGCTCATCCCGTCGCTCAGCTGTATCGTTGTCGTGGTTCCGGAGCACGTTGCGCTCTGGCCCTTGCTGAGCGTGTTGGGACTGCAGGATAGCGTGATGGAGCCCGCGGCCACCTCGAGCGTGGCGGCGACGTTTGAGAGGTCCACGCTGCCGACGTTCCTCAGGTTCACCATGACCCTCCAGCTGGTGCCGCTCCCGACGGCGTAGGCAGCTGTCACCTCCACCAGCGGCTGCTGGACAGCGCTCCGGGCGGCGGCGTAAAGGAACCAGGAGACGAGGGCCGCCGCGACGATGGACGCTATCGTCACTAGGACGGTGACCATGGGCGGTACTCCACCCTTCCTCCTCATCGGCTGAAAAAACATTCTATTGTTTTTATTCCTTTCGCCTTTCAGGAGCGGGTTAAAGCGTCGAGAAGCTTCTCCTCCAGCTCCCCGATATCTTCCGCCGATACGAGCCGGACCCTCCCGCGCGGAGGAGGAACGCTTAGCGCTCCGCATAGAACCGCTATCACCACGTCTTCTCCCACGTCGAGGGCTTAGCGAGCTCCGCGAGCAGGGCTAAAGGTTCGGCGTGCCTCAGGGAGACGTAGACCCTGCGCCCCCCCTCGACGGCAAGGTTGAACTCGTGCAAGTAGCCGCTAAAACCCCTCACCTTACCCTCAATAACAGCGAAGCCTGCGGCCTCAAGAGCTGCTTTGACCTCTCCTTTAACCTCCTTCAATACTCCCACCCCTGCTCGCCACGACGATGGGGGCTGGGAACTCCGTCCTCCGCTCCACCTTCCAGCCCGCCAGCCTCAGCATCTCGTAGAGCCGCCTGCGAGTGGGGTAGGGCCCTGAGCCGAGGAGGTAGGTGATGAAGATCGTGGCCAAGTTGACCCTCTTATCCGAGACCCCCTGAGCCAGCAGCAGCCTCGGCGCAACCCTCCCCACAGCCTGAAGGAGGACGAGCGGGTCCGCGCACCAGCTGAGCACGTTGATAGCGACAGCCCAATCCACCATGTCCACCAGCTTGTCCACCTCCTCACCCCTACCCACCCTGGTCTCAAGCCTGTCCGCGAGCCCCAGGATCTCTGCATAGAGCTTGGCGGCCTCGAGGTTCTCCCTGTACGGGTCAACGGCAATAACCCTGCTCCCCGGGACCACCCTCAGTATCGCGATGGAGGAGAGGCCAATGCCAGCCCCAACGTCCAGCACCAGGCTGTTTGGGGGTATGCGGGCCCACCTCACCACGTACTCCCGGAACCAGTTGTAGCCCATGCTGTCGAGCAGCTTGGCGAAAGCCGCGCGGATCTCGCCGCTCGCGGCTGAGGCGGCGTAGGGGCGCATGCCGGTCAGCAGCGCCTCCGGCAGGGATGCGAGCACGCGGTCGACAACGGTCTTGAACTCGCCCACAAACCGGGTTCTCACCGCCGGCGCCTCACCGGCCGGCTTAGTGAAGCGGAGCCTATCTCCAACCCAGACCGCGTAGCCGGACTCCACCATGAAGTCGCAAACCATCCTGGCCAGCGTCTGGTCCACGAACTCGTGGAACGGCTTAACTTCAAGCTCCCTGTCCAGCTTAGACTCTTCGAGCACCTTTCGCATCCTCCAGGCGACGTAGCGCTCAAACTCCCCTTTAGCTCTGACGATCTCCCGCCCCTCCCTCGACCCCACCATCCTCAGGGCGAAGCGGATGAGGCTCGGGTCCACCCTAACCACCCCCTCCCTCCTCCACCTCCAGGACCCCCAGCTCCAGCAGGAGCTTCAGCGCCCTCTGGACAGCTGGAGTTAGCGATGCGTCGGGGTCGACGCCTTGGATTGCTTTTACAATGTCGCTCTTCAAGTGCTCGAGAGTGCTGGGCCAGAGCTCGGGCCTCGCCAGCCGCAGCCTGCCTGTGCCGAGGGGCTTCTCCACTTCGATGGGCCGGACGCTTCTCACGTCGTTATGCTCGTCGGCCATCACTAGGAAGTAGCCCCTGCACGTGCACTTCAGGAGGTTGAGCCCCGGCTTCACCTCCACAACGAGAGGCTCGGAGCAGTGGGGGCAGCGCAACTTAATGATCTTCGCAGCTCTCCAGGATTCTCCCTCCAGGATCTCCACCACAGGCTCTGTATTAATTCCTAGACTTAAACCCATCTTTTCACCGCTTTACGCGAACCTCTGAGCGGGCTTTGATGCTGCACTTACCGCTGCAGCCTTTCTGCGCCCCCTTTTCCCGGTCTTAGCGAAGACCAGTAGGCTGCGGCTGTGGGGGAGCACCTCGACGCCCTCCACCCAGTACCCCCTGCTCTTCCTCCTCGCGTAAACCCTCACCAGCCTATACCCGTTGCCCTCGCACGTCTTCAAAACGAGGTTGAGAATGCGATGCGAGTTGCTTGGACCCAGGCCGGTCGCCCGCATCAGCTCCGATAGGGGGACGGTGAAGAGGCGGCCCCGGGTCCTCTCAGCCCTCCCCCGCAGGACCGCTTCAACCGCCCTCTCCGGGTCTACGGGCTTCCTTGCCACAAAGGTTAGGCTGCAAACTATTATTTATTTCTATCGTCGAGTTGTGCATAATAAGCATCGGGTGAAAACCTCTCGTGGAAAGCATTCAGGTGAAAGCCTCCCGGCTGCTGAAGGCCATAGAGGAGAGGATCTTAGAGCTAGAGGTGGGACCCCCAGCGGCGAGGATCGCGGCCATCTGCCTGAGGTACGGCGTTCCACCCCTCTCGCTGAGAAGAGCCCGGATGGAGGGGGTGGTGCTCAGGATAGGTTCCCGCTCCATCCCCTTGAGCGAGAGGGATGCAGTAGTGCTGAAGCCGTGGGTTGGCAGCCCTCAAGGGTTGAGGACCGTGGCTTACCACACGCACAAGGTGCTGAAAGATTACGGGTTGAAGGTGTACGACGTCCACCTGCTGAGGAGGATCGCTAAGGGCCAGCCACCCCGCAGAATCCCCCTCAGGCTGCTAAAAGCCCTCGAGCAGCTGGAGCACTTCAGCGGGGAAGAGGGGGGAGAGAAAAAGAAAGATTGAATTGATTTGAACCCTTTGCTTTTACGGTTTTGCTACGGCGAAGCTGATCTGGTAGCCGTCCTTCGTCTGCAGAGTCGCGAGAGCGCCGTCGGGGAACTGGTCGAGGTCCGCGTTTGCGGCTGTGTAGATGACGGAGACGCTGTCACCGGGGGCCAGCTTCAGGCTAGCTCCCTGTATAGCTGCAGTCGGGCTTCCGAACGTGACGCCCGCCTTAGTCTTGTTCTGCACGATTACGATCGAGCCTGCTAGGTCCACGTCGGCCGTCCCGTCGTTCTTGAAGGTGACCCTGAGCTCCACACCGGTCGCGGTGGCGTAGAGGGTGGGCTGCCCTATGACCGTCAGGGAGACCTGCCTGACGCCTCTAGCGGTCGTAGAGTAGATGAAGTAGGCTGCTAGGGCTGCGGCAACGACGGCTGCGATAACGATTATGACGGTCACGATCGGCGGCATCGCACCCTTCCTCTTCATCAACTCTCACTGCGTACGACCACTATTTATTCTTAACTCGAGTTTCGCTCCTCAATATAAGGAGCTCGATCGCTTCCTCATCGTTGAAGCCGTACACGCTGAGGGCGGCGTACACCCCCCTGCGGAGCTCCTCCAGATCCCCGTCATCGAGAGAGGAGCTGCGAGGCTTCTTCCGCGCGAAGAGAGACTTGCTTAGCACAAGGTTGGTGAGAAAAGCTTGAATTTATTCCTTGCTCAACAGCGGAAGAGGGGCGCAAAAAATCAACTAATGTCGATGAAGATGGACTCCATCTCTTCAACCGCCCTGCTTAACCCTCCTGCTTCGTCCCCTCTCCTCCCCGGCAGAAGGCTCCTAGCCCCTCTCCCGGCTTTCCTCGCCTGCTTCTCCCTCCTCTCGGCCTCCCTGATGGCAGCTTTCGCGGCCCTCCTCATCTCCTCCACTTCTCTCTTTAGGGGATCCTCCTCTGAGGCGAAACCGAACAGCCTCCTCAGGCTCTCCATCAGGACACCACCTCCTCCGGGACGATAGGTTCCATCTTCTCGAAGCGCACACCGTCCACCCTTGCGTTAAGCCTCTGCTTGATGACCCCGTACACCTTCTCGGCTTCGCTCGCGCCCTCGAGCGAGAGCTGCAGCTCCGGCGGGAGCAGTTGCAGGAAGTCCTCCTCCGGCAAGTACCGCCCAGCCTTGTAGACTGGCACGAAGCCCCTCGCATCTACCACATACACCGCCTGCACCCCGCGCTGGATCCCGCCCTCCGACGACACCGTTTTCCCGCAGACCACCCAGACTCTCACGGCGTCCAGGACGGAGGCCTGGAGCCCCGAGGCCTGTATCAAAGTGTTGAGGCGCTTCAGCGCGTCAGCCAGCTCCTTGCTGTGCGCAGTCGTCAAAACGGGAATGCCGCTGCCAGCCGCCTCAAACCAGCTCGGCACCTCCTCGCCCCTCAGCTCCCCCACTACTAGGAGGTCCGGCCTGTCGTAGCGCCGGGTTGCCCTAATGTTGGCTGTTACGTTCCTGTCGCCGAAGGAAAAGTACGAGACGACGTTCGGCCCCCGAACCTGCGTAGCCACCTCAGGCTCCTCCTCAACGATGCTGACCCTCAATCTGGGCCACAGGCTCAGGATCGCGTTCAGCACCCCGATCAGGGCCGTCGTCTTGCCGGAGCCTGGGGGGCCGACGAACGTAATGCTGTTCGGCGAAGCGGTTAGAGTGACGAGCCTCGCTAGGAGCAATGGCTCGGCCCTGAAGGGTTCAACCCTCACCACGCGGGCTGCGGAGAGCTGCCAGCCACCGGCTAGCTGTGGTAGTGCGAGGTTCACTCGCCACCCCCTGAACTCGCCGCTGTCCTGAGGGTTCCTCTCGGACAGCGGGATCCCAGCCTCGATCGCGATGCGCTGGACCAGCCTCTCCACCAAGAGCTCCCGGGGCAGCTCGACGGTGTAGCGCCTCCCCTCGATGCCGGCTGTGATGTGGACCTCCCCGTCCAGCTCCCTAATGAAGATCTCCTGCGTCCCGGAGTACTCCACTAGGGGCTCCAGCGGCCCCCACGCCCCCTCCCTCTCCGCGTAAACCCTCACCACGCCGTCACCTATGATCAAGTAACCGGATTGAGTCCGCACGAGCCTGCCGGTAATAGGGGGCAGCGGGACTTCAGCCCCCTCCAGCCTTCCAGCCTCACGGAGCCTTACTCGCGGAACGCGCCATACCTTTCTGAACGCGGGGGCAAGCCTGGGATGCCTCACCGGTTCCGCTTTCTCTCGCACCACCCCTGGTTGAACCGCTTCAGCTCGCGCCTTCATCGCTTCGGACTGCAGGCCTGTCAGCGTAGTAGCTGGTGACACGCTTTCAGCGGTACTCAGGGGGGTAGGCTGCGCAGCCTCTGGGGCCTCCTCTACCCCAAGCATTGATTGAGCAGCGCCACGCTCCCCCCCAACACTGGGTTGAAGGGGTACAGGTTCCGCTCCTCCTTCAGAGGCTTTCCGCAGCTTGCGCTGGGGAACCTCCTCGAGCTTGATCTTCAGCTTCACTTTGGTTAGCGGCATGGCTCCACCCTTCCATCCGCTCTCATTTCGCTAGACGCCCAGGGTCTTGAGAATCCTCCTCGCAGCCCTCACTACCTCTAGGCGCCTCTGCCTCTCCTCTATCTCCTTCACCAGCCTTTGCTCCTCACCGTCCAGCGTCTGTGCATAGACTTTGAGCGATTCAAGTGGCCTCACGTCGTAGCCCAGCTCCTTCAACGATTCAACCAGCTGGGCAAACGTGATAAACTCCTGCGGCCTCGCGGCCACGGGTTGAGAAGGCTGTAGAGAAGCCGGCTGATGGATGGCTGGGGAAGCCGGGAGATTCTGCGGAACAGCTTGAGGGGCAGCTGGCTGAGAAGCGGCTGGGGAAGCCAAGGGGTTAGTCCCCTTCAGCTTCTTGTGCTCCTCGAGGAAGTCCTTTACCGGAATATCCTTCTTCCCCTGCACGAAGTTATTGCAATACTGTAGTACTTATTTCTTTCGGAGGAGGAGGTGGGCCAGCTTAGCTATGGCGGCGTCGAACTCGCCGCTCGTGTAGTTCAGGACCCTCAGCGTGCTGGGACCAAGCCTTGATACGGCCGGCTCGTAAGGTACAACGACGTAGTCTGCGCCAGCTTTTTTGCACCAGTAGGCCACGGTCTTCGAGTAGTAGTCGACCACGCTCCTTGGGTAGGGGCGGGGGCAGTTCAAGGCGACGACAACGCGCTTGCCGGTAAAGGTAAACAGCGCACTCTCGAGTGAAGCTGGGTTCGGCTCTGTGACGACTAGGATCGAATCTGCCTCAAGAATCAGGGGAAGGTAGCGATCCACCGCATCAACATCTGTTAAAGCGGGGATGTCCACCAAGACCAGCGTGTAGCGTTGCGACCATGTGCGTAAAGAGTTTATTACCTGTTCTGGCGAGCGCAATGGTCCCCTGTTAACCGCGACTGTCAGCCTGAAGGTATCATGCTCCACCTCTCTCAAGGATGCATCGGGGTCATCTCTAAGGTAAGGAGGAGGAGTGTCACCCAGCAAGTAGGCTGTGGCACCGCCCTCGCTGCTAGCATCAACGAGCAAAGTGGGAACGCTAGAGGCTGCAGTTACGGAAAGGGAAACGGCTAGGGTTGTTTTACCCGTACCACCCTTGGACCCGCTAAACGTCGCTATAAGCACGATTTCAAAGGATATTATAACTAATTTAAGCTTTACTCGACACGTTCCGGGATGAATACAGCATCGTAGTAAGGATGCTACACTGTAGTACTGATATCGCTATGTTGTATATGGTAAACTTTATATATCATTGCTGACTGTTTCGCTTGTGAGCGAAAAGAAAGGCTTAAACTCAAATGAGAATACTGTTGATGATGAAATAGTAAAAGAATTAATTCTAAATGGGCGACATTCCCAGATAGTTGTGCTTGTATTTTTATATAAGGTTGGTAAAGCCACCCTGTCAGACATACAACGAGCCTTAACAGGAGGTAAGTATCGGGCTCAGTATAATTGGACTCTAAGTGTTTTAAACGAGTTAAAAAACTTAGATCTTGTATATGAAGATCAAATCTTAATCAAAGAAAAAATAAAAGTTAGATTATTTGATTTAACAGAAAAGGGTAGAAGGATAGCAAGAAAGCTTAGCGAGATCTTACAGCTGTGACACTATGGGAAATTTTAAAATACTCCCGCGTCTCTGCCCACTGATGTCGTCGGTGAGCTTAATTCCAATCGAGAAACTATTCCCATCTTCAGCCAACGTGAGGCTATATGTCTCGCCGGAGGCTGTGAGCAAGCTGGCGGAGGACATAGCCATGAGAGGCCTTCTGCACCCCCTGATCGTAAGGCCAGAAGGAAGCGGCTATGGCGTCGTTTGCGGTCGCATGCGGCTCGAAGCAATAAGGCTCCTGCAGAAGGAAAAGCCGGAGGTCTTCAAGAAGCTATTTTCTCAGGGTATACCCTGCGTAGTGAAGGAGCTGAGCGACGCGGAGGCCCTTGAGCTGTCTCTCAGCGAAAACTTGAGGCAGAACACTTTGACACCAGAGGAGCGCGGCAGGGGTTTAGCCAGGCTCTACGAGATGGGCGTTAGTGAGGAGGAGATCGCGGCCAGGCTACAGGTGGAGCTGGAGGAGATCAAGCGGTTTGTCCGCTTGTACGCGCGGTTGAGGGAGATCGCCCCAGTCGTAGCCGAGTCGAAACCCGGTAGGCCGCGCGAAACCAAACCTAAAAAGAGAGTGAGTAGGACCGGTATGGTAAAAGTCGTGAGAGCGATTGAGGACCTCGCAGCGCGCGGCGTATTGAGGGAACCAGAGGAAGTGGTGAGAAAGATAGCGGATTTAGCGGCAGAGAGGGGGCTTAGCACGAGTGAACTGGATATACTGGCTAGAAGGCTTAGAGAAAAACCCGAGCTTGTGCAAACACCTGAAAAGCTAGTGGAGGAGATATCCGCGGAGGAGATGGTGGAGCGCGTAGTGCTCCTAAAGCGTCATGTTGTAGAGTACGTAGAAGCCTGGGCGAGCGAGCGAGGTTTAACTTTCAGCGAGGCGCTCAACGAGATCATCAGTGAGTACATCAGCCTGAAAAAGGCGGCAGCTTAACTCCGGTGACACATTTGTGTCCGCACTGGCTAATTCGATACTCGAGGCTCTCGAGGAGGAGGGGCAAGTAACTGTTATCGGGAGCCATCCCGGGTTTAGGGAAAAAGTTGTTGCTAATACGATCAGAGCCGCCACTAAAGCTTATGAAGCGATCTCGGTCGTTGATTGGTACGGAGCGTACAACGTAGATGCGATACAGACCGTTGAGCCGACTCTACCCTACGCTAGCGCAGCAAAATACCTCCCACTCGCTGTCTCCTCAATGCATGGCCTCTACAGGATTGGAGCACTGGTAGAAGGGCTTTTACACGAAGCTGTGCAAAGTTCCGATAGTTTCCACCAAGTAGTATCGCGACTCGAAGCTCTTTCTACTCAAAGAGTTTGGGCGCGCACGATCCTTTCAAAAATAGCTCCATTGAAAGATTACTTTGTAGAAAACATCACCCTACCGACCAAGTTTCGCGTAAACCTATTCAAGGCGCCGGTTTTGATCAGACGCCCCCTTTCTCAACTTTGGGTGGCTCTCGTAAGTGAGACAGTAGCAGCACAGAAAGGTTTGCTTGTTGTGAGTGAGGCTGGACGTGTGATTAAGCGTGGCTGGTGGGTCTGGAGTCTCATCGACGATGCTAGGGTTAGAGGAGCCAGGGTTCTGCTAGCTGACAGTCGTCTCCTTAGAACCTACCTGCTGAACACACTTGTATTCACGGATTACAGGCCTGAAGAAGCCCTGGCGGCACAAAGGTACAGGTTGCAAATACTGACCAAAAAGTGGGTGAAGGGAAAAGCCCTGTTGGTTAAAGATCCTGAAGAACCACGCTTACTCAATATTGAGTAGAGAATTTGGCGGGCCCGCCGGGATTCGAACCCGGGATTTCCGTGCGGTTCAGTAGGCCGCTCTCCGGCTTAGGAGGCCTACGCAGCCTTGCGGCTTCGGCGCCTTTCCAGCTAGGCCACGGGCCCTTTTTAGAGGGTCCTCAGCTAGGGGCGCGCATTCGCGCGCCGATCCTCATCGGACCCATGTAGGGACGCTAAGCATTTAGATATAAGCCTTGCTCTAACCCTCCGACACGCATGAAATCGAGGCTTCTGGCGGTGATACTCGCAGCAGTGTTAACCGTGGGAGTAACCGTGTTATATGTCAGGCTTAGCACTCATGGTGTAATGGAGCGGCAACCAGTGCGGGTTGAAGTGGTCGGGCCTTTGCCTCAAGTAGTAGAGCTATATTCGCCGATAGAAATCATTTTGAATATTACTGCCCACTACGTCAACCCCTTCGATCCGAGCGAGATCGACGTGGTGATGGTACTGAAAACACCCGAAGGTGAGGTTACCACCGTGCCTGCGTTCTACTACCAGGAGTATAGGAGGAGCTTAGTATCGGGAGTAGAGCAGTTGATAGCGGAGGGTACGCCGACTTGGAGGATTCGATACACGCCCAGTAAAGTCGGTCGTCACGAGTTTTCCATAGAAGTGAAGACGCGCACGGGAGATAGTACCAAAGCTGGGCCGTACTACTTCGATGTGATCCCCTCCGGTAAGAGAGGTTTCGCAAGAGTGGCAGAGGATCGACGGTATTTCATCTTTGATGATGGAAGCTCGCAGTTTTTCGTAGGGTTGAATGTGTGCTGGTCGGGTAACAGGGGGACCTACGACTATGACGAGTGGTTCAAAGCTCTATCGATGGCGGGGGTGAACCTTGTGAGAATATGGATGGCGCCTTGGAGGTTCGGGATAGAGTGGAGGGAGCTGGGCCGCTACGATCTCAGAGAGGCTTGGAGGCTTGACTACGTAGTCAAGCTAGCGGAGAAGTACGACATCTACATTATCCTATGCCTTATGAATCACGGGCAACTCTCGACTTCGATCAACCCTCAGTGGAGCGAGAATCCGTACAATAGAGCTAGGGGAGGCCCTCTTGCTAAGCCGGAGGAGTTCTGGACTAACGAGGAGGCGCGAGAACTCTTCAAGAGGAGGTTGAGGTACATAGTCGCTAGATGGGGCTACTCAACCCACATTTTAGCCTGGGAATTGTGGAACGAGGTAGACCTAACCGACAATTACGAGGCCGTAAGAGAAGAGGTGGCACGGTGGCACAAAGAGATGGCAGAGTACATCAAGAGCATCGATCCGTACAAGCGGCCTGTCACCACGAGCTTCGCAAACCCCAACCTCGACCCTTTAATCTGGTCGTTGGAATCGATAGACTTCATCACCGTCCACAAGTACGGCCCAGAGGGGTTCCAGGACGTTCCCGGGACGCTCTACAGCCTAATTGTTAAAAAGTGGGAAATGTACAGAAAACCCGTACTGGTTGCAGAGTTCGGCATTGATTGGAGATGGTGGGACACCCCCCTCTACCTCCACGATAGAGAAGGCGTGGGACTTCATGATGGCCTCTGGGCAGCCATAATGGCCGGATCACCGGCCACAGGGATGTCGTGGTGGTGGGACAATTACATTCATCCATATAACCTTTATTACCACTTCAAGGCGATCTCTGAGTTCCTGAAAGGGGTACAACCTGCCGGCTCAGGTCTTAGGACACTTAAAGCGACTGTAACTTCGCTTGCAGCGGAAACCGGCGTAACGGATGTAACAGTATTCCCATCGCTAGGCTGGGCTAGGCCGGCCTCCAACTACTTCGTTATCAAGCTTGACGGGACGATCGAGGGCGATACAACTCAAATCCCCGCGTTCATTCAGGGGAGGGCGCACCCCGCGCTAAGGAACAACCCCACCTTCAAAGCTACCTTCCCGCAGGGTGGTCGAGTAGTCGTTAGAGTAAACTCCGTCTCCAGAGCCGGAGCCCGGCTGGCTATCTACTTGAACAACGAACTCGTCAAGCAGGTGGATCTACCCGACCGCGACGGCAAGAATGATGCTTTCGTGAGGGAGTACGATATGGACGTCGCAGTCGACGTACCGCCTGGCACTCACGAAATTAGGATAGACAATTTAGGGGCTGATTGGTGCACGATCGATTACGTGCGCTTTGAAGGAGCGGCGCTTGCTACGGCAAAGGTTAGAGTATTCGGCTTAACCAACGGAACTTTAGCCCTGGCCTGGGTTAAGAACGTCGAGTGGAGCTGGTGGAACATCCTGAATAATAAGAGCGTTGAGCCGGCGAGAAACCTAGTAGTAACGATGTATGGGCTGCAGGATGGCCTGTACAAAGTGGAACTCTTCGATACAAGATCGGGTTTGGTGGTGCGATCGTGGATGGCCGAAGCCAAGGATGGAGCAATGGAGGTTTACGTAGGCGACGTAACTGACGACATCGCGGTTCGCGCCGTAAAGGTGGGATGATTGTTCTCTAGGTATGCAGCCCTGGTTAAGAACCTAAGAGGCGTTGTACTGCTGAACCCTAATGAGGAAGGTGCTTTAGACACTGTAAAATGGTTATCTAAAAGATTCAGATATAGAAACCTTGGATTAACTCCTTCGTCCGTGAAAGCCCTCGGCGGTAGGGTCTTCAGACCCTTCAGGGAACTAGCATACCCGATAAAGCCGCTAGAGGTGCTGGTATCCCGTTTTACCGGAAAGGGTATGCCCCCAGAGCTGGCTGAGCTGCTGGTTTTCGCCTCAACATACGTTTCTCCCGCGCTAATCATCGGATCAACGTACTTAAGCTCGCTTGAAGAAATCAAAGTGGACGTGGTCAGAGTTTGCAGGGATCTGAGCGTATTGGATTGGAAACTGCACTTGCGAGTCGCGGACTACACTGTTCTGGACATGTACGACGTTTGCGTAGAGGAGGCGCTCTCGGTTCTCAAGGACCCCAGCGTACTTCCCAAAGTAGTCGCAGAAAGGAGGGAGAGGGTAGCCGAGGACAAGAAACGCTACTGGAGAATCGCGTGCGAGAGCGGGCGCCCCTTCATAATCTACATCGACAACCTCTCGATAGCGGCGAAGCTGGGAGTGCTTGAGGAAGAGGTTTGCGAGGATTGGGCGGCGGCGCTCAGCGTGGTAGCCGTGGTCTGTGTTCCGGCAGGTCTCAGGTAGCGAAAAGTACTTCCCCAACCTCTTCAAGCGAACGTGTGGTTCTAGATAGTCGCAAGCTGTTTGAAACTCTCAATCTGGCCTACTATTACAGGGAGGAGGAAGGGTGTGAACCTACCAGAACCAACGTCAGGTTTGCCGAGTTGCTTCCCGAGTTGAAAGAATCCCATTTGGGTACCGAACTCTTATACCTTCACCAACTGCAGGCGGTGGAGGCTCTGGAAGCCGGTAAGAACCTTGTGCTGATCGCTGGAACGGGGAGCGGGAAGACAGAGGCTTGGTTCCTCTACACGGCGAGACGGAGGATCCCAACTCTCGCCCTCTATCCCACTTTGGCCTTAGCTAACGATCAGGTTCAAAGGCTAAGCAACTATTGCTCGCTGCTCGGCGTGGAACTCCTTCAGCTTGACTCGCCGACGCTGCAGTCTGCTGGGACAGCCGGAAGGAGGGTTTTGCGGGAAAAGCTGCGCAGCGCCCTAGTCGTGGCCAGCAACCCTGCCTTCCTCCTGCAAGACTTGAAGAGGTACGCAGCAGCGCCCCAGAGAGGGTTCATCACACCAACCCTGAACCGATTCGGCCTACTAGTGCTTGACGAGCTCGACTTCTACAGCCCGCGAGAGCTGGCGATAATCACCGGCATGCTGAGGATTTTCTCGGAAATGGGGTGGCAACCCCAGGTGGCCGTGCTGACCGCAACGCTCAGTAACCCTGAAGAGATGGCTGAACTGCTGAAAGAGGTCAATGGACGTGACTCTGCCATCGTTAAGGGGGCTCCCTTCCGCGTCCCCAATCGTATGTACGTGGTTCTCGGTAAAGACTTGGAGAAGCTGAGGATGATGATCTTGGAGAAGATCGGTGACGTGAGCAGACTGAGCCTGGGCGAGGACGTTAAGAGGGCTCTCCTGGATGCTGAGGAGTTCAGGCGGAACGCTTACAAGGTTGTACTAGCATTAAGATCAATTGGCGTTGAAGTAGAATTTCCACACTTCGATCCTGCGGATCTGCTAGCTAGTTACGTGGAGGATGAGGGCGTCACGTTAGTCTTCACCCGTAGCATAAACACGGCAGAAGAGGTGGCACGTAGAATAAAGCAGAGTTTAGGCGATAGGTCCAGCGCAGTCGCCGCTCATCACCACTTGGTGTCAAAGGAAGAGCGCAGGATCATCGAAGAGGGGGCTCGCCTCGGAAAAGTTAAGGTACTGGTAACACCGCGCACCCTGGTTCAAGGAATTGATATAGGGAGCATCGTCAGGGTTGTCCACCTCGGGCTGCCCGATGACGTTAGAGAGTTCTGGCAGCGGGAGGGTAGAAAGGGGAGGAGGGCGAACATCCCCTTCACGGAGAGCATCATAATTCCCTTTACGAGGTGGGATCGGGAACTCCTCAGTAGGGGGTTGAGCGCCCTCGACAAGTGGCTCAGACTCCCCCTCGAGAGGACCATAGTTAACAGAGACAACAAGTACGCTGTGCTGTTCACCGGCCTTTTCAAGCTCGCTGCCTCTCGAAGCTTGAACCTGAAGCCTTCAGAGCCCGAATTACGCCTACTCCAGGAGCTCGGCTTGTCGAGGGGGCTCGAGTTGACTGCTAGGGGTAAGCGTACCTGGCACAGGCTTAACTTCTACGAGTACGGCCCCCCGTACGGCGTTAAACGAATCAAGATTTCTGAGGACGGAGTGGAGTACATGCAGGAGGCTTCGCATGTGGATGTTGTGGAGAAACTGCAGCCCGGCTGCTTCGATTACACCTCGGATTTGCTGGTTACAAACCTGAGGGTTACGAAGAGCAGGTGGGTGACAGTAGTTGAGGAGGAAAAGATGACTCTCCAGACCATCTACAAGCATGAATTCCTAGCTCAAGCCTACGAAGAGTACAGAAGGATAAAGGCGCGCTGGGGTGAGAGAGCCGACTTCTGGAAGGATTACAGTAGGGGGTTGCTGCGCTCAGAGGTTATTTGTACGATGCATCCCCCCCTTAACGGTTTCGGCCTCTACTTGGAGGTGCCCTACAGGGTGATCTGGATTGTAGACGGGGAGGGAGTACGAGCTAGCAACGTGGGCGGCAGGACTTACATCTACAGACCGAGAAGGGTGGTGGATGTACCCTCAACAACGATGGGGAGGTACGAGGACTACAGTTACGGTAGGCTCTACGAGCTTGAACCCACGATAAACCTAGACTTGGCGAGGCTGGGGCTCGTGCTTATGAAGATCGTTCTCAGGAGGGTTTTCTCCATCGGATTGAAGAGGATCAGCTACAGCCTTTCAGCTGTAGGCAGCAGGAAGGTTATGGTGCTCTTCGAGGATGACGCGGCCGGCCTCATCGAAAAGCTCGACTGGTCGGAAGTTAGGAAAGCGGTTGAAGATTATCAACCCGACGAGCTTGACGAGATACTGATAGAAACCGTGGACGATTTGGCGTACGCCAAGTTCGTTGAAATCGGGTTCCGCTGGGATCTTGTTAAGCAACACGCTCTCGCTGTACTTGATACCATCATATCATATGAGCGCGTAAAGCTTCACTTCAGTGGGGTAGAAGTTAGTGTTCCGAAGCCCTCAAAATCGCTGAAGCTCCTCTCATTGGATGCTCTAAGGCTACCGCTCGTCGAGGATGGTGAGGTCGCTTTAGTGTTCGTCGCCGCGTTCGACGGGGAGGAGGTAAAAACCTTCAAGCTACTTAAGGAGTTCCACCTGACGGATCCCGCCTCAGCCCTACTGGTTCAGACGATAGCTGATTACGTAAACAGGGGCTTCAGGGTGATAGCTCACGAAGCTGAGCGTCTACTCGAAGATCTAGCCGCTAGCAATCTAGCTGGCCTGAAGGCTCTCCTCTCCGGGTTGAAAGAAGGGGGTGAGCTGGTGGATACCGCGGTTCTAGTGCAGACAGCGACAGGCCATAAGGTGAGCGCGGACGAGCTTGCTACACTCCTTGGCTTGAGTTTAAAGGTTGGGTTCAACGATGTTAGAAGGGAATACGAAGAAACGCTAAGGAGAATTAGAACTCTACCTTACTCTAGGTGGTTATCGTTCACCCAATACCTCTCCATGAAGGCTGAGCAATACCTCAGTGAGAGAGTGCGCAACATGTACATGAGCTTCCTGGCGCTTTCCCAGCTTACAGCAGGGAAAAGGAAATAAGCTCGTAATGATGCAGGACTACAATGGAAGCAGCAGCGAAAAAGATAACCGAGCTTCTGTCCGAAAGGGGCTACGAAGTTACGGTAAAGCATGGTGAGCAGCCCGAACTCGTCGTGAAGAAAAGTTCGCTGACAGTCTGCGTTCTACTGGCTGGACGTCACGCTAAGCTGGAGAAGCTCTACATCAGGCCAGCCTGCGGAAGCGGAGTAACCATCGTAGACTGCGAAGATGTCACCCGAGTGTGCGACTGCGTGGAGAAGCTGATCAAAGCACTGGAGTCTGAGGAGGGTCGTGCGTGAGCACTTTTTAATCCACCCTATTTGGTTGGGTGTCGATGCAACTGGGCGTCTCGACCTATTCGTACTGGCATTTCCGCGGGCCAAAGCTGCCGCTTACAGAGTACCTGAAAGCCGCTCACGAGGACGGCTTTCACGGAGTTGAGGTGCTCGTAAACCACGTGGAATCGAGGGCGCGCAGCTACTTAAAGGAGATCCGGCGTCGCGCCTTCGAATTAGGCCTAGAAATCTATGCGGTAGCCTTGCACAACAACTTCGTCAAGCCCGACCCCAGCGAGCGGCAGAGGCAGGTTTCCTACGTACTGGAGTGGCTTGAAGTCGCGCACGAGCTTGGGGCCACTATTGTTAGGATCAACTCAGGGCGTTGGGGGACGATAAGCAGCTTTGACGAGCTAATGAAGGCAAGAGGGGTTGAACCCCCGATCGAAGGCTACACGGAGGACGATGCTATCGGTTGGGTGGTAGATTGCATCTATCAGTGCCTTGACAAGGCACAGGACCTTGGCATCATCCTCGGGCTCGAAAACCACTGGGGTTTAACCACGAGAGCTGAAACAATGCTGAAGATCGTTAAGAGAATCTCTTCGAGGTGGTTTGGAGTCATAATGGACACGGGCAACTTCATCTACGACACTTACAGGGAGCTCGAAATGATAGCCCCTTACACGGTCATGGTTCACGCGAAAACCTACTTCGGGGGCGGAGTGTGGTACACACTCGACCTTGATTACTCGAGGATCTTCGGAATCCTGAAGGAGGTCGGCTTCACTGGCTGGGTCTCCCTGGAGTACGAGGGTCGGGAAGAGGCGCGAACGGGGGTGCGGAAGAGCAGGGAACTTCTACTCAAGTTTTTGAAGTAGCTAGGTCTCGTCCCCACTCTCGCTGATACTCACCACTTCTTTTTTCACAGTTAGAAGGGGGCGCTCGGGTACGAGACCGCCAGGCCTCTTTATCAGGAGAACGATCAGTAGAGCCCCCAGAATCACGTAGGACGCGTAGTTCACGTCGAAGGGGATCGGCAGCAGGTGCTTAACGAAGATCATCGCTCGGTCTACCAGGAGGTAAATCCCGGCGCCCACGAGGGGACTGTAGGGGTTGCCGCGCCCACCCATAACCACCATAAGCACGACGATGAAAGTCCTCGAAACCGTGAAGTCGTCTGGGTTCACAGCACCCATGTAGAACGCGTATAGAACCCCGGCTACGGCAGCCATCGCGGATCCTATGGCGAGCACCCAAGCTCTCACCTTGGCGACATCCAACCCGTAGGCTTTAGCCGCTATCTCATCGTCGCGTATAGCCCGCAGTATCCTGCCCATAGGGGAGGTTGAGATTTTGAACGTGAGGAACCAGATGCCGAACCCCATCGCCAGAGATACGAGGAAGAGGACAAGCTCCCTCCAGGGGCTCCCTAGCCACGCGAATGGGTTAACGACACCGGCGCCGAAGGTCCCCCCGACTAGAGGTTCGTAATTGCGGGCTAGGACTCTAACGATCTCGCTGAACGCTATGAGCGTTATCGCCAAGTAGTCTTCCCTCAGCCTCAAAGCCGGGTAAGTGACAGCTGCACCCAGCAGCGCGGCTAGCGGAACCGCTACGGCGAATGGCAGCGCGAATATCACAAGACCGAGCAATGGGTGCGAAGCTATCCGCCTAGTGATCAGCGTGGCATAGAAATAGCTCGTTAGTTTAAACTCGCCCTCTAGCGCTAGCCCCAGCATCAGCGCGCCAACCCTGACAGAAAGCGCCCCAACGGCGAAGGCGCCGAGTGCTAGGAAAGCCGCCTTGGCGAAGGAGGGTAAGCCCAGCTCGCCGTACTCCAGCTCCATTGAGGACGCCAAGATTAGGTAGATCGAGTAGAGAGTCCCGAAGCTGACGAGGAAGCTTAGGATCTCCACCAGCCTTTCACCCCATTACTCCAGAGTATCGACAACCCCTTCGGTGAGAGCATCAGAGTAGCAACGATGGCGGCAAAGACTACGAGGGGCCTGTAAGCGGTGCTTATACCCAATGACGCTAGGAGGTAAGAAAAGAGCAGCTCGGAGAAGCCTATCAGGTACGCTCCTAAAACGCTACCCAGGAGACTACCCACTCCTCCGACTATGACGGATGCGAACATCGAGAGCAGCATCGACCACCCCGTATCGGGGTTCACGAGGAGACGAAACGGCAGGAAGACGCCTGCCGTGGCTGCTAAAGCCCCGGAGATAAACCAACCGATCGCGAAAACCCTTCTCACGTTAATGCCCAGCACCATGGCTAGCTGCTGGTTTTCGATAGCCGCTCTCATTGCGACGCCCAACTTCGTCCTGTAGAGGAGGAGGCACAGTGCCACGAGAAGCACTAGTGTGGTCAAAGATGATCCGATAAGCACGCCCGGGATGTTCACTCCACCTACCGAGAGCCTCGCGTCATTAAACATGAAGTCTCTGCCGTACACGTTGAAAGTCCGCTGCAAGAGATCAGCGTAGATGTGGAGGGAGTAGCGGATAACCATGTCGAGGGCTAGAGAAGCAACCATCAGCGTCACGGTACCCGCTCCAGCCCTTCTAAGGGGTTCAAAGACCAGGGCGAAGCTTAACAGGGCAACGAAGCCCCCCACCGCGAACGCCGCGGGTAGGCAGAGGTAGGGGGATAACCCCAGCGTGACGCTCAGCGTGTACGCGGTGTACACGCCCACCATCGCCAAGTCCCCATGGGCGAAGTTGGAAACCCGGCTAGTCAGAATCGTTAGGCATAGTCCGATTGATAGCAACGCTAGGAAATTGCTGTACACCATCGCACCGATGATCACATCTAGCATCTAGACACCCTCTCCAAACCTAGGTACGTTTTCACGAGCTCCCTATCTTCAAGCAGCTCGCCGGGGCTTCCCAGGAACTTTACTGTGCCCGAGACCATCAGGAGAGCCCTGTCGCAGACCTCGAGCGCAGCGAGCGCATTCTGCTCCACGAGCAGAACGGATACCCCAAGCTCATCCCTCAGGTTTGAGATCCGCGTGATCACCTGCCTAGCCAGTCTAGGCGCTAGCGCGGCAGTCGGCTCATCAAACATGATCAACATGGGATCTCGTAACAGGCACATTGCAAGAGCAACCATCTGCCTTTCCCCACCGCTCAATGTTTTTACTTTTCTGTTTAAAAGGGTTTTCAATTCTGGCAGTAAATCTAAAACTTCATTAAGTTTTCCATCTAAATTTTGACTTTTATCATATAAAGCTAGCATTATATTTTCCTTTACTGTTAAATTTTCGAATACATTACCAACCTGAGGTAAGTACGCTAAACCCATTAGTGATCTTTGGTGAGGAGGGATGCGGGTGATATCAACGCCTCTAAAGGTTATCGTCCCTGAAAAGATGGTACACAAACCGAAGATTGCTTTGAGTAGCGTACTCTTACCGCTGCCATTCGGGCCTACCACAGCTAGCAGTTCACGCTCCTTCACGTTCACTGAGACATCAGACAGAACCCTGATCTTGCCATATCCGGCGTGCAGCTCGCGAACCTCCAGCGGGTACAATCTTACTCACCCAGGTAAGCCTTCCTCACTTCAGCGTGCTCGAGCACTTCCTCCGGTCCCCCCTCTGCGATCACACGTCCGTTGTGCATGACATAAACGAAATCCGCGTGCTTCAATGCCAAGTCGAGCCTGTGCTCAACCATCAACACCGTAAGACCAAGCCTCCTTCGAAGCTCTGCAATACGGCCCATAATATCTATGGCTAGCGTGGGGTTCACGCCTGCAAGAGGCTCGTCCAGCAGTAGCAGCTTGGGTTCACCCATTAGAGCTCTAGCCAGCTCAAGAAGCTTCATCTGCCCACCGCTCAGGGAGGAAGCTGGCTTGTCCCAGGCCCGCTCAAGCGATAAGAGCTTGAGGACCTCAAACGCCTTATCTACGAGTCCCCGCTCGTTGCGTCCGAATGCAAGCTTGAAGAAACCGTCTACACCCCTGTGCGATGCTATCAGGATGTTCTCCAGAACGCTCAGGGAAGGGAAAAGGCGTGGTATCTGAAAGGTTGTTACGATGCCCAGCTCAAAACGCTTGTGAGGGGGTAGGCGTGTCACATCCCTACCTTCGAAGAGGATTCTTCCATCATCAGGCTCAAGAAGCCCGCCAGCAACCTGGATGAACGTGGTCTTGCCACTGCCATTAGGACCTATGAGCAGAGTTAACGTCTCTCTATCGACGGTTAGCGTCACGCCATCCAAGGCTCTAACCTGGCCGAACCTCTTTGAGATACTATTTGCGAGAAAAAGACCGTTCGGATTCATGGTACCTACCCCGTGCAGTTGCGTGTCTAACTTCCGGCAGGCTTCACAGCATCAGTATCGATGCTGTATACAGCTACGAGACGCCAGACGTAATCGTTACCCTCCTTTACTAGCTGGAAGATGCCGTAGTCACCCGCCTTCCTATCACCGTTTTCGTCAAAGCTGATCGTTCCAGTAACACCATAGTACCGGGTTGCAACCATCGGTAGAACTTGTGCCAACTTCTCCCCATCGTAGTCTCCCGTTAACATGATGGAAAGGGCGATCAGCCACACCGCATCATAGGAGTTCATGGAGTAGCTGTCGGGATCCTCGCCGTAGAGCTGGCGGAACCTTGCCTTGAAAGCCTCTTGAACCGGATTGGTCGAGGGAACGTACACCGTGGATGGTAGGCCTCCTAGCATGAACGCCTCGGGCCCTGCCTCGGAAGCCAGCTTACTGCTACGGGCGAGACCATCGGTTCCAAACCATTTAAGCTGCGAAAGGACGGGGTTACCTGCTGCCAGCTTGATTATCTGGATACCTTCTTCGAATGATACTAGAAGCACCGCAGTACCTGGACCCAGTTGCTGAGCAAGGGTGGCTGCACGGGATACTTCGGCTGAAAACTCCTTTGCGCCCACATCGTAAGCTACTTCCTCGACTTTACCTCCCAATGCCTCGAAGTTGGATTTAAAGCTCTCGAACAACCCTTTCCCCCAAGCATCATTCCTGTAAATGACAATCGCGTTTTTGAAACCTCTGGTATAGATGTACTTCGCCAAAGCCTTGCCCTGGTAGCTGTCGGGCGGAACTACCCTAAAGACGTAATCTCCCGGTATGGCGAGAGCCACAGCCGTTGACGATTGACTAACAACCAGAAGCTTGTTAGCATCCGCAAACGGCTTAACCTGGCTCACTTCCCTGCTCGACATCGGGCCAATGAAAGCTTTAACACCCTGGGCCGCGAGAGCCTCCATTCTGGATCTTGCAGCCTCAGGATCAGTACCGGTATCCTCGAATAGAACTTGAAAACGGAACCTACTACCCACCCCCTCGGCGAAACGATTCACGTCCTCGATGGCTAGCTGGATGGCGTTGCGGTTACGCGCTCCAAAAGAGGCTAGATCCCCGCTAAGGGGTAGTAGCGCCCCTATCTTAATCGTCGTTACTCCCTGTCCACCGCCTGCAGCTAGAGAACGGGAGAAGTAACCTGCCGCAAAGCCTGCCGCCAATGTTGCAATGAGTACAACAACGTAGATAATCCTACCTTTCTTCCATAGCGTCCTGCTACTTTCTGTCACAGAGGAACTGACTTTCAGTATTCCTTAAAAATCTTTTTCTTCTTTTGTTAAATTCGACTCACGCTTAAAGATTTTTTATATATAAACATCGACTAAACGTGTTATATATTTTGAAAGTATAGATGTGCATTTTAGTACATTGACGTATGAGCAGTTGCAGCTCTGCTACTAACCTGTACACCCTAGGTTGTTTACCAAGCTTCTTTCCGTGCCCTAAGTAGAACAACTTGACAGAGACAGCTTACTTAAAAGCGTGGCAAAAAATTGATTAGGAAATGGCTTTGGAGGTTTACTGTGGAAAAGATCGGTGTCGCTTTGGTTGGTGCTGGGTTTGCAGCTAAGTTTCACGTGAGAGGCTGGGTGGGCGTAAGGGGGGCAGATATAACGGCGGTTTACAGCAGGACTGAAGCTCGAGCTAGAGAGTTGGCCGCCTTGGCTGAACAGCTTGGCGTGGGGAAACCAAAAGTCTACACGGATATTTATGAGATGCTCGGCGATAAGAACGTCAACGCGGTCTGGATCCTTACACCCAACTACGCGAGGCTTGATGTTGTAAAGGCTGTGGCTGAGGAGGCGAGGCAGGGTAAGGGCAACCTCGTAGGTGTAGCTTGCGAGAAACCTCTCGCGCGTAACGTCCAAGAGGCGCGGGAAATGGTCAAGCTGGTTGAGAAAGCCGGGCTCCTACACGGCTACCTGGAGAACCAAGTTTTCATGCCCTCAGTCACGAGGGGGAAGGAGGTTGTCTGGAGGTTTGGTGCCAAGTACAGTGGTAGACCCTACCTGGCTAGAGCAGCGGAGGAGCACGGGGGACCCCACGCTCCATGGTTCTGGAAGCCCACTCAGTCGGGTGGGGGAGTGCTCCTCGACATGATGTGCCACAGCCTTGAAGCGGCAAGGTACATGCTCTGGGACCCCGAGCGGGGGAAGGATAGTATCAAGCCGAGGAAGGTTTGGGGCGATATTGCCTCGCTTAAGTGGACTAGGAAAGGCTACGTTGAGAGGCTGAAGCAGAGCTACGGTGTTGACTACTCCGTTGAACCTGCTGAAGACTACGCGACAGCCGTCGTCGTGTACGAGGATGAGGAGGGGAATGTGGCTTTAACCGAGACGCATACCTCCTGGTCATTCATAGGGGCGGGTTTAAGGCTCACCTTCGAAGTGCTCGGGCCTGAATACTCACTCTGGATCAACACGCTTCAGCCGGAGCTCTTCACCTTCTTCAGCAGACACGTGAAGATCCCGCCCAGCGAGGAGTTTGTTGAAAAACAGAACGCGGATCAAGGCTTAATGCCGGTGATCCCTGATGAGGCGGTCACGTACGGTTACCAGGCTGAGGATCGCTACATGGTGGAATGCTTCCTGAGGGGCGTGCAGCCGATCGAGAACTGGTACGACGGCCTCCTCATTATGCAGTTGATGATGCTCGCCTACCTTAGCGCTGAAAAGGGGCAGAAGCTCAGCTTCGACCCATCTCTCGTCGAGAACTACATACCTCCAGTGCAGAGGGGGGTCTGGAACCCAAGATCCCCGCTCCTCTGAATCTGGGATACCCCTGGATACGCAACAGTCTTTTTCTAAGCCCGACTTTAACCATGTGCGCGCGTGCTTAGCGTACAGCGTCAATGACCCCGCTGGCTCAGGCATTGCGAAGGCCATACTTACGTTAGTTGAGTTTGAGCCAACGAGGCTTCAGCTGGCTTCAGAAGCTTATAAAATCCCGCGCTTAAACGCCGTCATAGCTGGCTTCAACGAGGATGTCCTCTACTTCGAGTTTCTCGACGAAGTGTGCCCCGCGGACTTCTACCTGGTACTCTCGCGCCACTCGAGCGAAGCTGGCGTCAAGTCCTTCACCGTCCACCACCCCGGAAACCCGATGAGAACCGCCGTAGCGGGTGGTAAACCCCTGGAATTACCACCTTCCAATCCACTGCTGTCTAGGCGTCTCTTAGTCTCCCTAGCGAGGAGGGTGGGGAAGATGCCAGGTTTCGTTGTTTCATACGAGGTGACCCATCACGGCCCCTCCTCCCTGCGGAAGCCAGTAACGTTCGTGGAGATAGGCAGCAGTACGAGTGAGTGGGTTCTCCGCGAGGCTCACTCACTTGTGGCGGAGGCAGTATTGGATGCCCTGACCAGCCCGGAAGAGCTTTGCACCATAGCCGTTGGGGTTGGGGGCAACCATTACGCTCCGATTTTCACTAGGCGTGCGCTGGAGGGGCGTGAAGCCTACGGCCACATGATAGCTAGCTACGCTCTCAAGGATCTGGACGATCCCGAGCTCGTGCGGAGGGTCGTACGAGAAGCTTGCATAAAGAGTTCTGTACCAACGAACAAGTTAGTGGTGGAGAAGAAGCTCAAGCGGTCTTGGCGCGACGCTATTGAAGAAGTAGCTGCGGAACTCAACCTTCAGGTCGAGTACGTCTAGTCACCTTTTTTAAACAAGGTGTAGTGGGAGTATCGTGTACATTAAGGTGGACTTTGGGGAGAGGGGGGACGTGGTCATCTGGGTTGACAGCGATCTGAAGGGTTTACCCTTCGACAGCGTGGCACGGCGTTGGAAGCACGAGATCTACTTCGAGGTTCCGCTTGACGTGCAGGGAGAGGAGGAGGTGATTGCGGAAAGAGGCATGTTCGCCTATTGGAGGCAAGGCCGAGCACTCTGCATATTCCACGGCTTTAGTCAGCCTTACGCTCCCATTGTGAAGCTGGGATTCGTGGTTGGAAGCCCCGATGTTTTGTACGCTGTCGAGGACGGAACTCCAGTTCGTGTTAGCGAGCACGTGGACTACGGAAGGGAGGGCGAGATCGCTAGCGCTCTGAGAAGCAGGGGCTTAAAGGCAGCGTCCCATTCCTGGGAAGGCGAGGAGCGGGTGGGCGTTTTGGTTGAAGGCGCAGAAGCTCGTTTAGGGGTGGAAGTGTTCGTGGAGGATGGAGGGTTCTACGCCGAAACGCAGACGCTCGCCTTCTTCGACCAAAGCCCCTCCACGCTTGCCTTCTACCGGATGCTGAAGCGCGAGCTAGCACCCACCGGTATTAGACCCGATGTGAACGATGAGGGGTTCATGGTTCTGACCTGCTGCCCGAGCAGTATCGAAGAGCTGGCTAGGGATCTCAAGCGCCTGCTATCAGCCTACATCTATGCTGAAAAGGCGATGGAGACGTTCTACGCCGTGCGCAGACCGGCATGAATGATGGCCAACGGAAGCCTAGGTTTAGAGCTCTCGTCTAGGTCGATATAGCCAATCATTTTCGCTTCAAGTTCCACTTTTCCTTCCTCCCTAGCGATCGTGATCTTTTTAAGGAGGCTATATGGGTCGCTAGCGTCAATTAGCGCGTATCCCGTTAAACGGTCAAGCTTCGGCATGAGGAGGTACACCTGGCGGGCTCTCAGCAACGTGGACAACCATTCCTCAGAGGGGGCCTTAACTTCGGCGAAGAGAAGCGGTTTGACATGAACTTTCTCCGGGTGAAAGTCTACAAGGACCTGTAGGATTTTCCTAACGTGAACCCTGTAGTGGTAGGATAACCGGCTCTTGCTAACAGTGGGCGTGCTTTCTGTCACGTGGGCGAAAAGATCCTCGTAAAGATTGAGCAGGATCGCGCAGTCCTCGTAATCGGGTTTCAGTTTGGGTGCTCTCGGCAGAGTGGCACCCCGATTAGGCCGTAGATCGACTATATCGTACCACGGCGCTGCAGTGTAAATGTCAAGGAGCTCTTCTACCACCGCCCCTCGAAGCCTCATGTAGCCTATGGAAGCACTAAAGTCCTGGGGGATGAGGTAAACGCCCGCTTCGAGCGTACCTCCGCTGAAGCGGTAAATCCTGAAACGACAGGCTAGAAAACCGTTGTCAGGGAGTTGATGGCTGCAGAATGCGATAAAGACCCTTCCTAGCGAAGAAAGGAAGGGGTAGCCCCTCAGCCTAACCCCAGCGATCTTCAGCTTCCCTAACACTTCATAGACATACTGCTTCGATACGCCAGCAAGCTTAGCGGCTTCCGACACATCGCCTTTCGCTTCAACGAGCGCAGCTAGGATTCTCGTCTTGCTCTCCGTCAGCACCATCCCGAAAACCTCGACCCCGTGATTAACGTATCGCTTTTCCGCACACGAAACAGTTTAATACCGTAGATAAGCCCGCATCTTTATGAGCCAGGAGGAGATGTTCGACAAGTACGACAAGTTCGTGCTTGCCGGCATACAGCGAGAGTACTTCGGTAGCTTACTCTTCTCACGAGGGGCATTGACTCAGCACGAGTTTGTCGCTCGCATGATTGCTGAACTAACAGGCGCGCCCCAGGGGACGAGAGCTTACGAAGAGCTTGTCGCAAGGCTGGCGCAATCTGTAAAGAAACTAGCCGAGTGGGGGCTTCTGGATCTTAAGGAATACGAGGTTAAACTCACGGACTGGGGCCTTAGCGTTGCAGGCTCGATCAGCAGTGAAGAATACCAGAGGATAAAGGACGATCTGGCGAGGGCGGCTAGCCGCAGGAAATAGCTAGACCTCCAAGCTTACTCCATGGGCTTTTAGGAATTCTTTTAGCTCAAAACGCCTAGGCATTGCGGTTGTCGCCCCCCTCCTTGTGCACTTCATGGCAGCGACGGCGTTAGCCAGCAGTACAGCCTCCCTCAAGTCGCGCCCCTCAACCAGCCGGAAAGTTATGAAGCCGGCAGTCCAAGCGTCCCCAGCGCCCGTCGTGTCAACAACGTTGACTCTGAAGGCCTCTAACAGTACCTCCTCCCCCTCGCGCGAAACGACATAAGCACCCCTTGACCCCAACCTGACCGCTACATACTCCAAATTTGGTCTCTGCTCGAGAAGGAAGGAGGAGGCTCGCTTGTAGTCTTCTGTGCCCAGCAGAGGTAGCAGCTCATCAAAGCCGAGCGTGATCAGCGTCGCGTACTCGGCCGCTTTGAGAAATTCCCGCTTAGCTCGGTCGACTTCGCCTAACCATATATCGCTCCTGAAGTTGGGATCGAGGGATACGTGCGCTCCTCGCCCCCTCAGAACCTCCATTAGCCTAAGCACCGTTTCCGAGAGAGGGGGTTGAGAGAGGGCTACCCCCGACACGTGTAATACCTTGGCAGCCTTTACAGCCTCCCAATCGACGTCGCTCTCCTCAAGCAAGCAATCAGCCGTCCTAACCCAAGGTGCTCTGTAGAAGAAGAACTCCCGCTCTCCTTCTGGCTTGGCTATCACGAAGGCCAGGCTCGTACGAGCTTTTTTGACGGAGAGCCAACCCGTGAAAACCCCCTCCCCACTCAAGTACCTGATGAGCATCTCTCCGAAAGCATCGTCACCAACAGCCCCGATGAATGCCGTTGGAACACCGAGCTTAGATAGCCCGACAGCTACGTTGGCAGGTGCTCCACCAAAGTGCACCTCGAGAGTTAAGCCCTCCCTGTAGGCCCCAACCTCCGTTGGTATGAGATCGACGAGAATCTCCCCCGCACAAACAGCTACCGGTTCCACGGGGATGGAAAACTCCTTGGTAGTGTAATAAGCCTATTCAAAATCGGCGGTCGCGGCTTTGCGTAAGGTTGATATGTAGTACTTTCCAAAGATCTTTGGAAGGTGGTTCGATGGTCTCCGCGCCTTGGTACCGACCGGGTTTTTCCGATGCTGCAGCGCTGCTTTCAATGATGCTCGCGACGCTCGGTATACCGCGAAGTTGTGCCAGAGTACTGGCCGTTCTCTATCTTTCGGAGAAGCCCCTCACCAGCAGGGAGCTTGCGGAACTCACTGGCTACAGCAGATCGACGATATCGGCGGCCACTAGAATGCTTGCAAGCCGCAGGATGATACGTAAGCTGAGGCGGGGGAGGCACGACACGTACGTCGCGAACATCGGTTTATCCCAGTTGCTTCTCGAGGCCCAGATCAACCTGCTAGAGCACGTAGTGAAGAAGATCGGAGAGATCAGGTTGAAAATCAACTCGACACTAGGCAATAAGCTCGCCGCGGTCGAGCGCGAGTTGACTGACCTGATTTCAATATTCAAGGGTGAGTGAAGATATGAGGGGGGGTGAGACGCTCGAATTTGAAATTTCGGTAGAAGATGCGCCTATAGAGGCCGCACTTGAGAAACTGCTGAAGGCGAGCACCAATAGGAGAGTAGTTGTCAAAATCAGGGGTGGAGGAGATAGGATCTCCGTAATCGAGCGTTTGAGAGACCTTCTCTCCGCGAACATCAGTAGGACGGTGGTCATCTATGTCGAGTAAGACAACCCCCACTTTCGATATCCTCATCACATCGGACAGGACAATGATGACGAACCACCACGGTAGGGAGTTTCTCGGTTTCGTGGCAACAGGCCCCCCACTCGGGCTTCCAGAGAAGATGTGGATGTGGATGTGCGCGCCCAAGCCGAAGGTCGACGAAGTTGGTAGGCCTGTCGAAGCCCCGTACGGCCTGAGAAAAGTGGAGGCCGCTCTGCTGGACGCTGGGTTCAGCGCGGCGATCATTGATCCGGACCACTTGGCCAGACATCTACGGCATGCGAAGGTGCTGATGATAGGCCATCACGACTACTTCGCTCTCAACTCACCCAGCATCGAGTGGTGGCTCCTGACAGGCAAGGAGCCGGTCAATAGGAGGAGCTTCCTCAGGTTGATGAGAAGGCCGGAGATACGCGAGGCCAAGAAAAGAGGCCTCAAGATAATCGTGGGAGGGCCAGCGGCGTGGCAGTGGCTGTGGAATACGAACTTCTGGCGCGAATTCGGGATTGATACCGTCGTGGATGGCGAAGCCGAGAGAGTAATAGTCGAGCTGGCAGAGAAAGCCCTCGCTGATGAGGAGCTGCCTCTGTACGTTTACGTCGGTCCCCTCGATACCCCTAGCATCGACGAGATCCCCGAGATCAAGGGGGCGAGCGTCAACGGGCTTGTCGAAATAATGAGGGGATGCCCAAGAAATTGCAGCTTCTGCCCCGTCACTCTAAGGCCTCTGCGCTTCTACCCCCTCGATAAGATCGAGAGGGAAATGCAGGTAAACGCGAGGGCTGGCCTGAGAGGCTGCATTCTCCACTCCGAGGACGTGCTTCTATACGGCGCAAAGGGTTTAGAACCCAACCCTGACGCTCTGATCAAACTGCACATACTCGCCAAAAAGTACTTCAGGACGCTGGCCTGGAGCCACGTCACTCTCGCTGAGGTGAGGTATGCGCAGGAGAAGTACGGACTAATAACGAAGCTTACAGAGGTGGTCTTGGATGAAAATCAGGATTACCTGGGGGTACAGATCGGCCTTGAAACCGGTTCCGTGAGACTGGCGAAGAAGATCATGCCCGCTAAGGCGGCGCCGTACCCCGTCGAAGAGTGGCCGGAAACGGTGGAGAGAGCGATGGCGATCCTCCACGATCACAGAATCATCCCCGCTCTAACTTTGATACTCGGCTTACCCGACGAGACGGAGGAGGATTTAATTATGACGGCCGAACTGTTAGATAGGTTGAAGGGCTACCGCAGCCTCATTGTCCCGATGTTCTTCGTCCCCCTAGGCCAGCTTAAGAGTCGCAGCTGGTTCCTCAGAGAGCACATCAAGGATGAGCATATAGAAGTGATGAGGAGGTGTTTATGGCATTCCGTCAGATGGGCCGAAGATATTCTCTCCAGGTTCTACTTGAAGGGGCCACAGCACGCACCCCTGCGGCTGGCCTTAAAACTCTTTATATCCTACGTCAAGTGGAGAGGACGTCAAATCGAAAAGTGGTTAAGCGAAATTAGGTCCAAAGGTGTTGATGGGTCTCAAAGTAGCTCAACAACTAAAGTCGGGTAGACGCCGAGCGCGACCAACAGTAATGAGAATAGAAGCGATGCCGCTGTTGCGCAATGCCATTCCTCCTTTAACATAACCTTCGGCTTTCCGAAGAAAACCCTCTTGAAGAACCAGATGCTGCAAGCGGCGAATAGCACGAATGCCAGAGCGATGACCAGCATTAACACGATCCCCTCGGGGCCAGTGCCGATCGATGAAGCTACGCTAGCTAGAATCGTTACGTCGGCCCAGAACCCCACTGTAGGCGGCATTCCCGCGAGAGAGAGGGCTGCAATTAGAGCTCCCACAGCCGATCGGGGCGCTGACGAGGCTAAACCTCCCAGCTGGACCACCGATCTCGCTTCAAGCTCCTCTTCAAAGTACCCGAACGTGAAAAGGAGTGCGTTTTTCGCTAAAACATGCTCGAGTGAAAGAAAAGCTACACCCGCTAGACTGGATCTGCTGCAAGCGGCTGCTACGAGCAGAAGCCCACCTCCACCGATAGAGGTGTAGGCTAACAACTTCCTATAGTCTAGCTGAGCCAGCGCGATTAAACCACCGTAAATCGCCGTAAGAGTTCCCAGTACTACGAGAGGGGGGAACAGGCCCGACGCATCAAGAGCATGTGGCCATACGAGCAACAATCTCGCTACACTCCAACCTGCCACGCTCTCGGCAGCTACCATGATCCCAATCAGCGATGGAGGGGCGACCGAGTAGACGTCCGGCAGCCAGATGTGAAGAGGAAAGATGCACATCTTGACAAGGGGGGCGGCTAGGAGCAGCGCTAGTAGACCTGCAGCTTCTTGGGGTGCGGTGACCACAGAACTTAGTCGATCGAACCTGAAGGTGCCGAACCTATCGTACACCAACACCAGTCCGAGAAGAGTTACGAGGGCTCCAGCTTCCGTGAACAAAAGGTACTTGTTAGCAACCCCTCCAGCTCTGTGGCCGCCGGTCAACATGAGGAGCAACCACGTTGACAGGAGGTAAGCCTCGAATAGCAGGAAGAAGCTCGTTAGAGAGCCGGATAAGGGTGTCGCGAGCATTGCAGCCGAGGAAATCATGAGTAGAGCGTAGTAAAGTCTGGGGTCAACGCCCCTAGCCTTGCGTTGCATGAAGTACGGTGAGACCGCTGCCTGCGCAGCGCATATCACGGAGGCTAGTATGGCAAAGAGTAAATTGAAGCCGCTACCGTCGAGAATTATGAGGTCTAAAGCTGGCTCAACAGGGTACTCTTCAAGGGGCCGTTGATTAGTGGCTAAGAGCAGGAGAAAGAAGCTGAGGAGCAAGGCCCCCGTTGCGACGATTGCTGAAACTCTCCAGCTCTTAAACACCAGTACAAGTACTGTAGCAGCGAGGGGTGCCAGCAGGGCTAAGAGGAGCACCGATTCACCACCCCACCACAAGCAAAAGGAGCATCACTAAGAGTGCTAGAACCCACAGAACCTCCCTCACGTTGATAACACCCACCTGTACCCTAGCCACCTTACCAAGATCCTCCACGACGTAGCGAGCACCGAGCTTTATCACCCGGCTGTAGTAGTCCTCCAAAGCCATCATGCCCCCAGCTAAGGATAGGACGTAATCCGCTATGCGGTAGTAAAGAGCATTGATGTAGAGCCTCCTCCTCAGGACTTTCAAGGTTATGCCAGGTATACGCATGGTTACGCGCCAGCCGTAGACTAGGAAGCCTACGACAGCCCCAAGCGCTGCAGAGGCAAGCCCCAACACGCTGGCAAAGACCGCCTGTTCCTCAACTCTCCCCCCGACCAGCAGAATTTGTAAAACTCCCAGTAGCAGGCCCGTCAGCGCTAGCATTAAGCAGGGGTAGACTTCCAGGGCTGGATCAATGCTGTTCTCGCGTTCATCGCTCCCAGAAAGCAGGATTAGCATTCTAACAATGTAGAATGCCGTAACAGATGACGCTAGAAGGACGGAAGCGAGCAGAATGGGGCTTTGGATAAGGGACATTATCACTTGTTCCTTGCTCCAGTAACCGGCAAAGGGTGGGATTCCTAACAGGGACAGCGCGGATAAGAGCATCGCCGCGTAAACTAGTCTGTGTTTGCTGCTTGCACCGGAAAGATCCCTGTAGAATCTCGAGGCCTCTGCATGTATTATCACTCCAGCCGCAAGGAAGAGTGACGATTTGGAGAAGGCGTGACTGATCGCATGCATTACAGCCGCCGAAACTGCTCTCCCCCCGTAGTACCAGCTTGCTCCCAGAGCGGCCATCATGTACCCAAGCTGGCTAGCCGTGGAGTAAGCTAGCGTTTTCTTCAATTCACTTGTCGTAGCCGCCTGAAGCGAAGCTATCAGGGAAGTGATAGCTCCACTCCACATCACGAGGTAAAAGAACAGCCGAACATCCATAGTCGTACTCCAGGCTAGCGCAAGATGGGAAAATCGAGCTACAAGGTACACGCCCGCTTTCACCATTGTTGCTGCATGTATCAACGCGCTCACGCCGCTGGGCCCCGCCATCGCGTCTGGTAACCACTCAAGGAATGGAACCTGTGCACTCTTACCCATTGCTCCGATGGCCATCAGCAGTAGGGATAGGGACAGCACGCTTCCAGTAGCTGAAGGCACCCTAGAGCCAAGTTCTACAATTGATGACGTCCCGGTGGCCGTCACCAACATGATCGCGCCAACAATCATGAACGCATCGGCGAACCTCGTTACAAGGAAAGCCTTAAGCCCGCAGTGAGAGGGAGGGTACTCCTCTGGAGGTTCTCCAACCCACTGCGTTGAACGTAGAGTCTCGCTGTCATGGTACCAGTAGCTTATGAGGAGGAAGCTGCAGATGCTCACAATTTCCCAGCAGAAGAGGAGGAGCAAAACGTCTCCTGATAGCACTAAGAGCTCCATAGCACCCTCGAAGAGCAGGAGTAGCATCGAATACCTCGTAACTCCCGGGTCCCCACGCATGTAACTGATCGAGTACACAAAAACGGCCAGCGATACCCATGAAACGATGTTCATGAAGGTTAAGCTCAAACCATCTACTAGTACGCTTAAGCTGACGTTGCCAAGCCCAGGGACCCTCATCCACTCAATGGATAACGAACCAGCCAAGCCGGAAAACGCCAGAATACTGGTTAGAACTGCAACGGTGACGCCTGTAGCTACCATTAACGCGTCCCTGAGCCTACTATCCACCTTTGAAAGAAGCGGAGTTAAGATGGAAGCTAGTATGGGAAGGGCCCAGACCGCGTTAACGAGTGCGAGCACTGGAATTCACCCGATGATTCTTCTTACTGCCGCTTGCACCCCCTCGATGAGGGGGCTCGGGTAAATGCTCAGCGCAAGAATACCTGCAGCTATTGAGAGCTCGGCCGCTAGCATCGGTAGAGGGGCTTCGTGAAGAGAAGGGGCACGTTTACGGAAGATCCTGAAAGCAAGGTAAGCGTAGACGCCTATCGCTATGGCGTAGCTGACCATGTACACGGCGAGAGCCACCATTATTGCTGGATCGGATAGCTTGTAGGCTAAACCCGCAATTATGAATGTTTTACCGTAGTAGCTGACCATGGGGGGTATTCCGAGTAGATTTGCTAGTGCCACAAGCGAGGAGGCTCCAGTAAGGGGCATGCTGCGGCCAAAACCTTCCAGACTTGCCAGATGCCTACTCCCTGTTGCTTCAATAGCGTAACCCACGCTCATGAAGAGGAGGCTCTTGCTCAGCGCGTGCGCCACCATTTGGATAAAAGCACCTGTCGCAGCCACGAGAGCCAATTCCTGAGAGCCGAGAACGCTGGCTCTGTAACTTGTACCCAAGCCCAGCATTACGTAGCCCAAGTTAGCGATAGTCGAGTAGGCCAGTAGCCTCTTTACATCCAACTGGGCCAACGCAGCCGCACTACCAACTAGACCCGAAATTGCTCCAAGGGTTATCAAGACGTACCCCAGCTCGGACAATCGCGGCATGACGTTGAAGAGGATTTTGGCCAGCATAACCAGTGGAATATTAACGATAACCCCCGATAGCATCGAGCTGACAGGGCTTGGCGCTGCTGCGTGAGCATCAGGGAGCCACATGTGGAAGGGGACTATCGCTGCTGTTGTACCTAACCCAACGATGAACAGAAGGGATGCCGAAGCCACTACTAATCTTGGAGGCTGGTTCGTTCCGATAATCACGCTTATCTCGTCCAAGTTCGTTGTGCCGCAGAGACCGTAAATCATAGCCGTAGCGTAGAGAGTCGTAAGCGCTCCGAGCGTGCAGGCGACAAGGTACTTGAAAGCCGCTTCAACCGGCTCCCAGTACCACCATCTGTAACCCACAAGAGAATACGCAGAAGCAGCAGCCAGCTCCCAAAAGCAGAAAAAAGTGAAAAGATCGTTCGAGAACAGGGCTCCCGTGAGACCCGCCATCAGTAGTAGGTAAAGGGTGTAGTAAGCTGCCCTACGCTCCTCCCTAATGTAGGGTAACGAGTAGAGAGCAGCCGATAAACCGATTGCGGTGAAGATTAGAGCTAACGTGCGTGAAAGAGTATCGACTTTGAACTCGGAGGGAGGAAGTTCGCTACTAGATAACGGCTTATAGACCCCCTCCTGCAGGAAGGGTAGAGCAACTAGAACGACACCTAACCCAAGCACGGTGAAGATCCCCATGATGTTGTACCGTCGGATGCGCTCCTCGATCCTGTTGAAAATTACAGTTAGGAGGGCTACGAGAAAGTAAATCGCCAGGATCTCTTGGGGCCCCACGCTACCACCTCAACCTAGCGATCTTCGAAGAATCGAGGGTGCCGTAGTGCCTGTAGAGAACTACCACTAGGCTTAGTGCAAGGGCAAGCAGTGCCGCGCTCACCGCCATGTTTAATGCAACGTAGATTTGCGCCAGCGAATCCAAGCCGTTCTCCTTCATTCCCATCCCCAGGAAGTTTACGTTAACAGCGGTTGCTACTATCTCAAGCCCCATGACGATTTTTATCAGGTTACGCTTCGCTGCTATGCAGTACAAACCCACCGCCATCAGTGCCGCTGCGGTTACCGTGTAGGCGTTGATGACCGCCATCTCTCTCCCACCTCGGATAGCAGGTGTAGGAGGGCTACTACAACGGCAACGAGAAGCAGAAGCTGCGCGAACATGTCAGCCCACCTCGCCGTCCATAGAAGCGCAAGTGGTTGCTCCCTAGCTACAAACCACGCAGGCCTCAGCTCATGCTCTACCGCCAGCAAAATGAGCGCCACAGCAGTTGTGACGACGGCCATGGCGAGCGAGACGAGCCTACTCACCACTCTCACCTCCCGTGTGTAACACGGATAGCATTAGAGCAGTCATCGCTCCGCCGTAAACGCTTAGCTGAAAAACGGCCAGCAACCACGCCCCCGCTAGGTAATGGGCAATAGCCACCATCACGCTCATAGCTGCCAGCGCAAGCACTGCCCTCACAAGGTTCTTCGCTTCCACAGCAATAACGGCCGCTGCAACGCCCGCCGCTAACACCAACCAGATTACGCTCATTTCACCACCAGCTCAGATCTATTGGAAACCACTGGCGCTTGTTCACTGCTACCCTTAATTGCCTTTCGCGGGCAAACCTCAACGCAAAGGTAGCAGAAGGTGCACCTATCGATGTAAAACACCGGCCTCAATCCCCTTTCGTCCTTAACGGGTTCAATAGCCGCAGAGGGGCATGCTCTCCAGCAAAGCCCGCACCCGACACAGAGGTCCCTGACGAATATCAGCCTACCTCTGCTGGATTCGGGTAGCGTCCTTCTCTCGCTGGGGTACATGATAGTTGCTCTTCTCCTCAACAGGTTTTTCAACAGTTCAAGGGAGATCGCCATGCTAAGCCACCAGAGCTGCGATGACAAGGTATAGGAATGAAGCCGGTATTAGCACGCGCCATCCCACCCCTATGAACTGGTCAATCCTCAGCCTGCCGAAGGAGGCGCGGATTAGCGATAGGATAAAGACCACAAAGAGCTGTTTAATGAGGAAAGCCAGCGTTGCGACGGCTAGCTCGAGGCCCTGCAGTGGGATTCTGGGCCCACCCCCCATGAAGAGCGCCACAGCTAAACCTGTTAGTAGAACCAACTCTACATCCTTCGAGAGCCGGAAAAGGGCTAGCCTCCAGCCTGAGTACTCGACGAGCCACCCTGAAACAATTTCGGTCTCAGCCTCTGGGATATCGAAAGGTTGCCTATCAAGCTCCGCCTGCGCTGCCACGAGATACATGATGAAGCCTAGGGCGTGAATCCCGAGTAAGCGCGGCTGAGTCTGGGTAGCGATCTCGCTGATCCTAAAGCTCCCCGAAGAAGCTGCAACGCTGAGGCACGACAGCATCAGAGGTATCTCGAAGCCGAGGAGCATGAGCGCTGCTCGTGTGGCACCAATCAGCGAGAACCTGCTCGATGAAGATGCTCCCGCCGTGTAGATGACCAGTAGGTAAAGGGTGAGGAGGGCAAGCACGAGGATGACGTCTCCTTCTAGCGAGGCGAGTCCCGTGTAGCCCAGCAAGGGTACGAAAGCGGTCGCAGTGCAGATTATCGTGAAAGCCAGCAGGGGGGATAGCGTGAACATTAGCCTATCAGTACCCTCCGGCACTACGCTCTCCTTCGATAGGAGCTTAAGAACGTCTGCGAGGGGTTGGAGAATGCCGGCGGGGCCTGTGTAGTGTGGTCCTACCCTATTCTGGAACTTTGCTATCAGTTTTCTGTCAAACCACTCGAGGAGCAGTGCCAGCAGCAGGGTGTAGAGCAGGTACGCCAACGCTTGAACGAACCTTAAGAGAGGCTCTAGCACAATCACTCACCCCTAACGACTTCATCCATTCCGACCTCCTTGACGGAGCCTCGCTTCTCGTCGATGAGCAACACCCTAGCTGCGCAACAAATGCAAGGGTCTATGCTTGCGAAGATCACTGGAACATCGGCCACGTAGACCGGCCTATCTTTCCTCCCCGTCTTAAGCATTTCGACAAGGGCAGCCAAGTTGGCCAGGGTGGGAGTTCTGACCTTGTACCTGACCGGTTTCTCCGAACCATCGGATCTAACGTAGTGGATTAGCTCGCCCCTCGGAGCCTCAACGCGCGCCACACTCTCCCCGGGGGGTGGCTTAATCAAGAGGGGGACTTTCGCCCTGACGTCGCCCTCCGGTAGCCGCTCGAGAGCGTAGCGAATCATTTCAATCGACTCCAGCACTTCATCGATTCTCACCATGGCTCTCCCCCAGACGTCGCAAGTATCGTAGACTACCACGTTGAACGGCACTTCGTCGTGAATTAGATAGGGGTCGCACTCTCTAACGTCGTACGGCACACCTGAAGCCCTGGCCACAGGTCCCACCGCGGAAAGTTCAACGGCTTTACTGCTGCTCAGGTATCCCACATCCTCTGTTCTAGCCCTTAGGATGGCGTCCTCTTCGAGCAACCGCTTGTACTCGAGGACTCGCTTCCTTAATCCATCCAGTGTACTAATTATTTTTTGGGCTAAAGCTGCGTCAACATTTCTCCTCACTCCGCCTATCACGTTGTAGCTGGTGATGACCCTTCCTCCTGTGATCTCTTCAATCAGATCTAATACAAGCTCCCTATCGCGTTGAACCAGCATGAAAAGAGAGTCAAACCCTATAACGTGTGCCAAGAGGCTTAGCCACAGCATATGCGAGTGCATCCTGGCTAATTCCTCCACCACTAAGCGCAGGTACAAAGCCCTTCGTGGAACCTCCACTCCAGCCAATCGCTCAACATTTATCGCGTAGCATGTGGTGTGGGCAACGTTACAGATCCCGCAGATCCTTTCGGCCAGGAATAGCCCCTGTACGTACGTTTTAGTTTCCAGCACTTTCTCTATGCCTCGATGGACGAAGCTAACGTCGACATCGGCGTCTACAACCTCTTCGCCCTCGACCTTGAGTTTTAATTGCACAGCCTCAGGATGCACGGGGTGCTGGGGTCCTATTGGCAGGTAAATGCTCAACAACCTCACCCTCTTTCGCTTCCTTGCCTGTAGTCCTTCCGAAGTGGGTATACTCCAGGCGGCCAACTCTCAGGGAGAAAGGTTCGCTCCAGCTTAGGATGACCCTCAAAGTGTATACCAAGCATCTCCCAGGCCTCACGCTCGTAGAAGAACGCTGCCGGGTACACGTCTACTATGCTTGCGATTCTTGCGTCATCCTTAGGTACGAGAGCCTTAACCGCCACAGATACCCTTCTACCCACATGCGCTATAACCTCAAACCTGTCGCCCGCGTCAACGCCGGTAACAGCGGACAGGAAGTCGAAACCCATCTCTTTTAGAGCAACAATCGCCGTGCGGTAATGCTCTCGATCAACCGTAACGAACACCCTGCGTTTGCCTGCTATACGGGCATCGAGCAGCGCTTCCCCTAACGCTTCCTTCAACCTTTGCAGCACTTCTTCCTCGCTTACCGGCTCCTCGATCCCGCTCAACCTAGCTCACCCCGTTCTATCTTCTCCGCTAAAACTCTCAGAGCATCTAGCACAGCCTCCGGCCTCACGGGGCATCCAGGCACGTAGGCGTGAACCGGAAGAACCTCGCTCAACCCTCTATGAACGCTGTAGCTTCCCACGTAGATCCCCCCGCTCGATGCGCACGAGCCGACCGCCACCACAAACTTTGGCCTCGCCATCTGCTCGTATATTCTGCGCAGTCTGCTCTCAACCTGGCGAGTTACGGCTCCTGTCACCAACAGCACATCAGCGTGCCTTGGGCTTCCTTTCAGTAGAACCCCGAAGCGCTCTGCATCGAAGCGGGGGTTTAGAGCTGCTAGGACCTCAAGGTCGCACGCGTTGCAAGCTCCTGTGTTGAATAGCAGCACCCACAGGCTTCTCGAGCGCGCCCACCTAGCCAGCCTGCTTAGCATCCCAGCCCACCGTTGATAGTAGAACAATGACGAGCGTGAGACAGTACGTGAGAACCGCGTACTGCAGCGTGGCGTTCCTGAGTGAGGGCGCCGCCGAAAAGGCGAAAGCCAGCAGCATGGCGACCACGTCCGTCACAGTGAATAAACACACGTACTTGTAGAACACCACTGTGAAGGGGACTCTCTCAGGCGGTAAATCTTCGCCGCAGGCGTAGGGCGCTCTACCCCCCTCACCCCCTCGCGACTGTGGGGCGAGCAGTCTGTGTACGGCGTAGAACGTTGCTAGCACGGCAAGTGTGCTGATGAGTAGGTACGCTATCTCTTCCACGCGCGGCTCTGCGATCCCGCCTATATATTTTGAACTCGAGCTATAGCTCCCTTAACAGCTCCTCCAGCCTCTTTTTAACCTGAGCTAGCCTATCGCGTTCAGCCTCGAGAGCTCTGGCCAATCGATCGCGCTCTGCTTCGAGCTCCTTAATCTTTGCTTCATACTCCGCTTTCAACTCGCTTTCGGGTACGAACTTGTCGATCTTCGGCTCTCCGAAGATCAGCTTCTGCCCCTCCTCATCGTAAGCTACATCAACGACTATTCTCACAAGATCTCCCTTCGCGCAGCCCATCTTGTTGACAATGACTTCGTAAAGCTTCTTATTAAACTCGGAAACATCCCTGATGATCACATCGCGAGGAGCGTAGCCTTTGAACGCCGCTAACGCAACGCGGCGGATCTTATCGGCAAAGCGGGCAGCCGGTATAATTCCCGTCCTTAGCTCAACGGTTCTGGCGGCCTTTAGCGCAACCGTGCTGTAAAGTTGCCTGTACTCCTCCACCCGCGCTTCATCACGGGTAATCTCCTCCTCGCCTCCCACGCGCTCTAATAACGTTTACTGACTTAAAAAGTTTACTGATACATTAAATTATCCACTGACTTCACAGAGGCTCCTCTCTCGCACCTTCATCGATTTCAACAAGCCAAGCCCTCCTAGCGCCAGCGCGAAGAGCTGCCTTCGCGATTTCAGCGCCGCGCTCTTCGTCGGTCAAGGCAATCAACGCGCCACCAAGCCCGGCCCCACTGATCTTGACACCATAAGCTCCTGCGTGAAGCATGGCATCGCGTATCCTCTCGAGCTCGGGCAGGCTTACCTCGTAGAGGTCGCGAAGGAGCTCGTGCTGCCTATTCAGTATGGCTCCTAGAGCTTCTAAGAAACCGCCCGCAGCTGGCTTCACGCCTGCGCGCTCGAGGTCTTCAGCGCTCAGGGCCCCACGTTCGATCAATCTAAGGGCCAAAAGGGTTGATTCGTGCATGAGTATGGTGAATCTGATCCTGTCGGCCGCCTTGGGATCGATCTTCCTCAAGTAGGGTTCCAGCCTCTGCAGATCCAAGTTCTCCCAGAGAGGCTCCCAGTACCTTTTACCAAGTGATCTCCTAAGGTCGTCGGGTAGCTCGGTGAACGAGAGGAGCTGTGCCAGTCCGCGCTCGATCTCGGCTTGCCTGACCGGGTGTATCGCTGCCACGCGGTGCTTTATGCCGGAATCGGCTACGACCATCTTAATGCCCTGTAGCGGGAGTTCCTTAACCTCGTAGGGCGGCCTTGTGTTTAACAGTATTGCGCGCCCGTACGAGGACCCGTACTGATCCAGCCTTCCGCAGGGTATTCCCATAATCTCGTTCTCCGCCTTAAACGCCAATTCGGCAAGCTCCTTTCTGCTCAAGCCGAAGCCGAAGAAAGCGTCGAGGAGCTTCAGGAAAGCGACTTCCAGGGCAGCGCTGCTCCCCAAACCTCCGCCAGCGGGGACGTCGCTGTCTATGACAACGCTCAAGCCCCTATCTATGCCAAACCCCGCTCGCCTCAGTGCTATGACGCAAGCCCTCAGGTAATCGCCAAACCAGCCTCCACCCCTCAGCTGAGGATTCAAGGGGAACCTATCGAGATGGGGGCGTCCATCGCGCTTCAGGTTCAAGCTTACGACTTCAAAGTGGTCAGGCAACTCGCGCAAGGCAACTGCATACGTTCTGAGATTCACGGCAATCGGTACGACGGGAAGCCCTTTGTAGTCCTGGTGTGTATTTAAGAAGTCCGCTCTACCGGGTGCCGAGGCTGCTTTTATTGGCCTTCCGAATGTTTCTGCAATCCCGTTCAACACTTCGGATCGACTTCGGGCAGAGCCTAGCCCTTCCACGGATCTCTCAACGGGATACCGGTTTATATCTTGCTCAAGTGATGCGCTACGTAGGACGCCGGGTCGGTCACTAAACAATTACTTCCTGTCATTAAAGAGCGGGTGTACGAGGATACATTGTGAACGCTCAGTAGGTGCGATATGATTCATCTAGATACAAGAGCTGTATCCGCTGGGATTCCAGGCATAAGACCGCAATTGAGAGACAACTCGCTTGAAACGGAGAGGATCGCAGCTAAGGGTTGTATGAATAATTTTTTGCCCAAGGTTCGAGAGGACGAAGTGGTGGATCAATTGCCTTCGTGGCGCGTTCATCGCTTATACGCACGACGGTTTCTGAGTGAAAGAGGGATATGCGTGGATCAGGGGGGCTTTATGATCGATTATCTGGTCGACCTTCTTGTGGACGCGCCAATGGAGGCTGTAAAGCTGTTCAAAGAAGGGCTGCTCAGACATAATAAGATTCTCGCACTAATGCTCATGGATGACAAACTGAGGCCTTCCGAGCCGATTGGGCAGCACGATTGGGGGGCGTGGCGAGGCTGCCTACCTTCGATCGAGGCTGCGAGAAGAGTGGGGGAGATGATCGCAGGACGAGCTGGGAGGCTACTGGTGGATCTCCACCTATCGCTGGACTACGCCTGGAAGAGGAGGAGTGCTGATGCCTACCTTCAGTGGGCCGCGGAACTGGATATAGACCGCGAGGTGGTCGACTTCGTCCTTAGAACGATCTTCAAGGATTCAGATGAGAGAGGCAAGTGAGGTTTATGTGGCACATCGCACATACGATTTCTGAATGCAGGAGGACTGGTTATCGCTCTACGAGAAGCTCAGAGCTGGAAAGGGGGCTGACACAACCGATCTACTTGAGAAGCTGAAGGAGCGCTTCGTCGCGCAGGTCGCAGGCCACGACCTGGAGAAGATAAGAGCATGGATACTCGAGCTTGAGGCAGCAGTGGAGGCGGCCTGCAAGGCTTTGGGAGCGAGGGGGGTAGTGTACCCCAAGGAGTTTAAATCCTTCATCGAGGAACCAGAAGCGCACCTCAGGAAGAAGCTGTTCATCTACGCGCACGACCTGGTCCGCGGCAGGCTATCGCCTGAGGAGTTCCGCGAGAAGGCTTCTGCCGCCGTTAAGACGTCGATCCTCACGAACGGTAGATCGCTGTACCAGTCCTGGGTGTACGTGGTGTTGGTCTACCACTTGGCCAAGAACGGCTACAGGCTCATCTACCCCGACGACCTCTACCTGCACCTTGAGCGCACGGGGAGGCAGCGCACCGGCGGGATACCGCCGAACGCCGTGCTCTCGGACGGCGTCAAGGCTCTGAGCCTCTTCATCGAAGCGCCGCGGCCCGTGGGTTGGGAGGATAGCAAAGATCTCTCGAGGGCGTGGAAGCTCTACACGGCTCTAAGGCCTGACATATTAGCCTACGGCGGGAGGGTTCTGAACATCGTTACCCTCGGTGAGGAACCCCCTGTACTGAGGCCGGATGTCATCATCGAGTGTAAGGAGCTTGACGATTGGTATAAGAGGGCTAGGGAGCTTAAGGGGCCCATTGCCGCACCCTTGAGCGCTGAGGAGTGGAGGGAGAGGTGGATCTCAGGTCTCTACATCGGCTTGGCCGACGTCCTGAACGTGAGGCTATCGGACGTTATCTCAAGGCTGAAGGAGAGGAAGGGTTTAAGGCTGCGAGACCCTCAGATCGTGCTCCTCTATAAGCGCTTCTACGAGCCGAAGAGAATGTTCCTCGTTTCGAGGGCCGTTGTGCCAGCCGACGTTAAAAGGATGCTGGAGGACGAGGGCGTGGAGCTCGTCGAGGGCGTCGGTTTTTCAAAGGAGTGCCTCGCACCGGTAGCCGAGGCCCTCGAAGAGGTTTCGGCTACCGAAGTCTTTAGAGCGGACTTCGTTGAGCTTACCCCACGTGCTAAAGAGCTGTTGAAAATCGCGATTGAACGGATGGCCGGCAGGGGGCTAGCCCCGCCTCAACTCGTTGAGCAAGCCCTAGAGGAGTACGTACTAAGGCTGAGAGGCGCTGAGCAACCGGAACAGGATTGATAAGTTGAGCTCAGCTACCGCTACCGGCTTCTCCAGGCCCCAGTTCACGAGCACCTTGGGGTGAACTTCGCCTGCGAAGCCGACTTGTTCGCCATCGACAACGATCAGAGCGTACCTGCCTTTGATGAACGACGGGTGCTCCTCGCGCTTGAACGTGCACTCGAGGCGGAGGAGGCGCATCAGCTCCTTTACGACCGCTAACACTTCGGTTAATGTTGCCCTGCTGTCTGAGAATGCAAAGGCCAGCCTCCTCTCCTCCCTCACCCTGTTCTCGGCCTCCTCGTCCGGCAGAACCACATCCCCGCATTCGAAGATCCTCTGGGGGTAGTCAGCGTGCTTGCTTCTTGACAGAACCTGCAGCAGGAGAGGCGTCAACCACGTCCTCAGGCACGAGAACTGGGCTTGCTTCGGGTTCTCCACTTCCACTGTGGGTAGCTCGGGGGCCTCCATTAGAGTGTAGAGGACCTCCTTGCAGGTGAGCATGTAGTTCTGAACCTCTTGGAAGCCGAAGCCCACCATGAGCTCCCTCAGCCTTCTGCTGAAGACCTCGATGGGGGCCTCGCCGCCCGCGTGCTGCGGGGGCATAAGCTCGGGCGTCAACCGGTCGAAGCCGTAGCCCATGACCACCTCCTCGACTAGGTCGACTGGATGCAGTATGTCGATCCTGTAGGCTGGGATTCGCACGGCGATCGACTGGCCCCTAACCTCAGCGTCGAAGCGCATCAAGCGTAGGCACTCCACGATCTCGCCGAGCTGCAGCTTCAAACCTGCCACCCGCTCGAGCAGCTCCGGCTCGAGGAGCATTTCGCTAGGTTCGAGGCTTAACTCGTGCACCCCATCCCGGGAATGGACCGATACCAACCCGATCTTCTCCCCCCGCTCGGCTATCGATGTCACCATCACCGCTAGAACATCCTTCGCGGCCTTCAGGTCTGTAGCTGTGACATCCACCAGGACCTCCACGGTTTTCTCGGTGACCTTTGAGTCCTCGCTGTTCACTATCGGGGGCATCGATAGCACCTTGCCTTCACCGTCGACCAGGATCGGGAACCTGGCTTTACCGGCTAGCAAGTGTCCGTACTGAACGCCCTTGGGGTGGTGCTTGAGTATCTCGCGGAGGCTCAGCTCCCTCCCAAACTCGAGCGGGGTAAAGGCAACAGCGTCCGGATCGGCTTCCAAGTACCGGATGGGGAACTTCACGCGGGATAGGTCGTAAACACCGATGGACACCTTCCTCCGATCCCTACCGTAGGTCGCGTGCAGCTTCTCCTGGAGCTGCATGATCTGGCTGATCGCTTCATCGTCCAGCTCCAGGCCGTGGACCGTCGCCAGGAGAACGTACGGCCGGTAAGCAGGACCCTCGTTAATAGCCTCGCCCACCTTCTCGGTCCTGAACGCTCTGAGACCCTCCTCGATCCTGAGCAACCCCCTTAGGGCTCGCGAGAGACCTTCAGCGGAGAAGAGGTCCGGTCTATCGTGCGTAGCCTCGTACACCACGTAGCCGCCTTCAACGGCTTCGAACTCGCACTTCAACCGCGGCAGCAGGTTCTCCAACTCCTCTTGCCCCACCTCTCGCCCTACGAGCCTGCTGAGGTCGAAGAGAGCCACCCTGCACACCGGCACGGCTACCACCTGATGGGGGGTTCCCAGTTCCTGAGGAACTCGAGGTCCTGCGTGAAGAGAAGCCTGATGTCATCGACTCCCAGCACGGTCATCGCAATCCTGTCAATCCCGATCCCCCACGCCGCCACGTTAGCCCCCTTCACACCCAGCGGCTCCAGGACCTCCGGCCTGAACATCCCGCCCGGGAAAACCTCGATCCAGCCCAGCTTGGGGTGCTTGATGAAGCCCTCAACGCTGGGCTCGGTGAACGGGAAGTATGCGGGCTTGATCTTCACGGGCCCCAAGCCGAGCCTCCTGGCCAACTCCTCGAAGAACCCGATTAAGTGCCTGAGAGTTACTCGCTTGCTCACGATGATACCCTCGAGCTGGTAGAACTCCATGCTGTGCTTCGCGTCGAGGTTCTCGGGTCTGAAGACCCTGTCGAGGGCGAAGCACCGGTACTCCCCCTCACCCTTCGAGTAGAGGGTTCTCACCGACACGGCCGTCGTCTGAGTCCTCAGGATCAGCCGAGTGGCTCTGAGGGGATCCCACCTGTAGCCCCAACCCTTTGAGCCGGTTCCGCCGCCGTGCTCGTGGACCGCTTTCACCCTTTCCAGCAGCCCCGCGTCCCTTACGAAGCCGTGCGTGGGGTACTTGACGAAGAAGGTATCGTGGATCTCCCTGGCGGGGTGATCTTGGGCCTGGAAGAGGGCATCAAAGTTCCAGAGCTCCAGCTCGACGTGAGGCCCTTTCATCTCCTCGAACCCCATCGCCACCAGCGTCTCCCTCACCTCATCGAGGAACTCGAGGTAGGGATGCTTCCGACCCGGGTATACGCGGGGCGGCGGCAGGCTTAAATCGTACTCCTTGAAAACCGCGCTCCTCCACTCCCCGCTGATTATCATCTCCGGAGTCAGGGCGGTTACGACTCTGGCCGCGCGCAGCGCCCCCGACTCCAGCAGCCTCCTCGCCTCCTCCGTCAGCGCGAGGTACAGCTCTGAAACCCTCCTCACGGAGACCAGCCTGCGCCGCCTCAGCTGCTCCAGGAGCTCGGGCGCGACGGGGGCTCCCGCACCCACCCTCACCAGCGCCTCCCTAAGCCCGCGAGCCTCGCCTACAGCCCTCTTCAGGGCTTCAGCATCCTCGAGAATGACTGTGGTGTCCCTCACCCTCACAGCACCGAACCTGGCCAGGTGCTGCAAACCGATTCTAACCTCCTCATCGGTCAAACTCAAGCCCAACCGCTCGGCCAGGGAGCTGAGCTCGCCCAGCTGCGCACCACCGCACCTCTCAAGGATCAAACCCAGCTTCTCCTCCGGCATCAGTGAGCGAGCGTACCTTCTCCCCTCCTCGGTGAGCTCGATTCTCTCCACAGATCTCTTCTCCACGCTCAGCAACCCCCTAACCCTCAGCTCCTCGACGAAACGCATCAAATCCTCGCGCCTCTGCCCAAGCTGCGAAGCCACCTCGTCGAGGCTCTTCACACCGGCAGAAATCGCTTCGAGAATACCCTTCAACCTCTCATCTAGAACCAAAATTGGCGCTCCATCACCCACCGCCACTCCAACCCCAGCATCGCACGTTTTTAAACCTTTAATCACCGAGTAGGCGGTGATGAATGTCACCCTTTGCCGAGCGATGAGCGGAGTGGCCAGGTCTGACATTCCCTAAACCCTCTAAATAACCTTCCGCCAACAACCTCCCCCCAAAACAACACCCCACGATTTAACAGCTGAACAAACCAGATTTCGTGAGTAACCATGCGCTCCCTCGAGGAGGTTCGCGAGAGAATAATTAGGGCTTTAAGCATCACGAAAAGTGATGGAACGTGCACACTCAGCGCAGCTAGATACCTCAAGATAAGCGCGACCCGTGCCCACAAGTAGCTGGCCGGTTGAGCCCCGGCCAGGGCAGCTGGAGCGAGCGAGAGAAATTGCATACCTGCTAGCTGAAGGTAGGCGAGTTCTTTTCTCTGCTCCAACGGGTTGGGGTAAGACGTTAACAGTGATCGCTGCCCTTACTGAGGTGAAGCTCTTCCCGGCTGTCTGGTTTGTTAGGGCTCTCGCCGTGGGCGAGAGAATCGCTGAAGACGCATCCAAATGGGGCTTGAGTACATTCATTGCCGCTGGGCGCGAACGGACATGCCTGCAACGACGCGTTGCTGACGTTGGCGATTTCTGCAGGTACTACAAGTACAGGTGTTCCTACTTCCGGCTACCCCCCTACGTACGTGCTAAGAACTTCGCCGAGCTGGTTGAGAGGGGGCGCGCCGAGGGATGGTGCCCCTACTATGCTCAGGATCTCGTCGAGTGCGATATTTTGATCCAGAATTACCTTAAGTGCACAAGATGGCTCCATTCGCCTAAAGCCTTTATCGTGGATGAGGCTCACAACCTCCTGCTGCCCCGCGAGAGGACGTACTCGATATCCCGCATCATTGAAACCATCGCTGCGGCCAAGCAGCTCGGAGCGAGCGATAGGCTGCTTCGCAACCTAGAATCCGTGTTGAGGTACATGCTGGTTAGAGATGGGGTGATCGATGCGACGCTGTACCTCAACGAGGAGGATGTTAACGAGCTATGGAGGTTGCACGTGCAAGGACTCGAAGATGGAGTCAGCCTGAGACCGCTGCTAGATCTCACGTCCATTGCTTACGTCGAAGGGGAGCGGGTCACAGTTTACACCCCTCAACCCCAGCTGCCGTACCGTCCCGTAATTTTCGTTAGCGCGACAATGCCTCCAGGGGCCGAGCAGCTCCTGGGGGCTGAAGCCGTAGTACGAGTCCCCTGGCTAACTAAGCCAAAGTGTAAAGTAGTTACTAGTGTTACAACGAGATTCGAGGAATTTGACACAAAGGTGGTGCTCAGCTACAGGAGGGTTCTCGTAGATATCGCTAGGGATTTCGAACGGGTGCTAGTATTCGTTCCCAGCGAAAGGGTCGCGCGAGAGCTTCGCGGTGTGGCGAACTTTGAAGAGTGCGTACCTCCCCCCGACTGGCGTGGCATCCTTATGTTGCGCGCTCGCGGCCGATTCAGCGAAGGGGTGGATCTTCCGGCTGATGCAGTTGTAATCGCGGGTGCACCCTTCCTACCGCCGAGCGTTGGAGAGTGGCTTGCACGACAGCTGAGGAGAATTGGCATCCAGGACCCCGTAAGGGCTGCTATCGATCTCCCCATGCTGATAACAACGCTGCAATGCATAGGTAGAGCCTGGAGAGACCCTTCAAAACCCCCCTTGGTAGTATTAGCCGATCATCGCTTCGAAAGGTACACAGCAGTGCTAAGGGAGTTCCTTGAGATCGAGTAGGTTAAGGTTTGCGTGTCCCTTCCTCTAGTGTTCTGTAGTATGTTTCTAGGCTCGTGGTGACAGTGACTCTTCTCGCGCAGTCAGCTACCTCCTGTGCGGGTGTGGCTGGGCGCCGGGCGAAGTCGCCTTTCACCCCCTCGTAGGGGATGAACTGCTGGACCACGTAGATCACCCTGCCGGTCGCTTTTCGCGTGAGCTCCTCCAGCTCCTCTGCTATCCTCACAGCATCGTCGCATGTAAGGAGGCCTGGCACGAGTGTCGTTCTGAGCTCGAGGAAGGGTACGCTCAATCCGATCCCTATGCTCGCGGCCACGTCCTTCACAACCCTCTCCGCCAACCTCAAGCTGACTCCTGTGACCTTCGCGTAGAGCTGCGGGTCGCTGAGCGGGGCTTTCACGTCGATCGCCAGGTGGTAGAGGAGGGGGGCGAGGCGCTCAAGGGCCTTCGGGTGCGTCCCGTTCGTGTCGAGGCTGATAGGCAGGTTGAGCTGGCTGCGGACGCGCTGAAAGAGGTTGAGTAGAGCCCTGTGCTGGAGCAGAGGTTCTCCACCTGTGACGTGGAGCACGTCGATAAATGCCTTTGCCTTCTCAAGGGCTTCCAGGATCTCGCTGACCCTCACGTAGCGGGCGCCAACCCCCTTCGCCAGTTCGGCGTTGGAGCACCAGGGGCACTTCAGGTTGCACCGGGCGAGCCAGACGGTGAAGGAGACGTGCCCCAGGACGTCTACGAGGCTTACCTCCCTCCAACCCCCGACGAGCAGGACCTCCTCGCTCATCCGGCTATGCTGGTGTACTGCTTCCGCAGCTTAAACTCGCTCCTTTTGCCCGGGTTCCACTGGCGTACCGGCCTGTAGTAACCCACGATTCGGCTCCAGACCTCCGCCTGAGCCTCGCACCTGGGGCACGTCCAGTAGGTGCCGACGCTGCTCCAGCCGCAGCTGCGGCAGACGCTGATCGTCGGCGTAATGGAGAAGTAGACGACCTTAGTGTTCGTGGCGATCCTGTACACCAGCTTCTTCAACGCCTGGGGGTCGGGCTGCTCGTTTAGGAAGAGGTGCATCATTACACCGCCGGTGAACTCCTGCTGGACTTCGCCCTCCAGCAGCGCCCTCTCGTGGATGGGCAGGTCGGCGTAGTAGGGCACGATGCTGTTGCTGTAGAAGGGCGCGCTCCCGTCGCTCGGGATGCACACCTCGCCCATCCGCAGCTCCTCCCTGAACAGCTGGCTGTCCGATAGCGCCAGCTTGTAGCCCGTGCTCTCGCCTGGCACCTCCTCCACGTTGTACAGGTAGCCGTCTGCCTCTTCGCACTCTCTGGCGAAGTCTCGAACGAGGCTTACGATCCTCCTCTCAACTTCGATCGCCTCTCTAATCGCCCTCCTAGACCCTTCAATCCAGAGCTTGGGGTCCCTTAGCATATTGGCGGCAGCCTCCGGAAGCCCGATGAGGCCGAAAGTGTTGAAGTGGTGGTTGAAGTGCCCGAGGTAGATGCGCGTGATCGGCATTAAACCAGTTCTCAAGCTCCTCTCGTACCTCGCCCTCCAGGTGAGTAGGACCCTCCTCGCCAGCTGCAAGCGCTCGATCATCAGCTCCTCGAAAACGTCCCACTCCCCCTTGCTGAGCGCGGCTGCTCTGGGCACGTTGATCGTCACGACCCCTATGCTCCCCGTCGCGTCGGGTAAGGCCCAAACACCGTAGGCTTTGCTCCCCTCCCTCGCCTTGAGGAAGGTCTCGAAGGCGTCCTCCGCGTCGGCGTAGCTCAACTTAAGCTCGAGTCCGCGGGAGTGGTTCAGCACGTGATTCACATCGATCGTGAGGCGGCAGCACATGCTGTAGAGCGCCTCAACGTTGCTCGCATAGCCGTTCAGGAGGTAGGCGCTACCCCTCCGAGCCAGGGTTTCAAAGATCAAGTCTGTCAACTCGCCCCACCTCCTCCCCTCCCAGTCGAAGTTCTTGGTGAGCATCAGCGTTGGGATCGGGAACGTGAAGGGCTGGCCTACCGCATCGCCCTCGCCGTAGAGCTCGAAGAGCGCCTTGTCAACCGTCAGAGCCTCATCCAGGAAGTCGCCCAGCGAGCCCACCCTCTCCCCACCCACAACCGCGCTTCCCTCGAGCATGTCTCTGCTCGTGTCGAGGACGAGCGTGATGTTCGTGAACGGGGATTGGTAACCCGCTCTCGCCGGGTAGTTCAGCTCGAATAGCATCGCCTGGAGCGCCTGCTTGACTCGATCGTAGCTGAGACTGTCGTGCGCCGCAAAGGGAGCCGCGTAGAGGTCGAAGGCGCTCGTCGCTTGAGCGCCAGTGAACTCTTGGGCAGCCATGAAGAAGAAGTTGGTTAGGTGGGAGACCGCCGTATCGAAGTGCCTGGCCGGTCGGCTTACTACGCTGGGAGTCTTTAACCCGAGCTCGAGTATCCTCCTGTAGCTCCAGCCTATGCAGTAGGGTATCCAGAGCGAGTCGGGCAACTTGTGAATGTGGATATCACCCCTGTAGTGGGCCTCCACAGCGTCTGAGGGCAGGTAGGACTTCAATACGTCAGGTACTTCGACTAGCTTCTCGAAGAGAAAGTTCCTAAAGTTGCTGAAACTGAAGTTCGTGTTAGCGTTTTCGAAGACCTCCCAATCCGCACGCTTCATGTACGATTTCTCCAGCTCCTCAACCCTCACACCCCTTTTCTCCAGGAGAACCCCACCATCCATACTAAGTACAATTACACTGTCATAGGCGAGAATATAAGGCAGTCCACTAGCTTGCCGAAAGTATTAACCATGAAGGATCTAAGGGCATTCTCACAGCGTTTACACCAAACCTACGTCGATCCTAAACCGGTTACGGGGGATCACCCTTCCGGTGGAAGCGATCAACTCTTCCACGAATGTCGAGTAGAAGGGTAGTCCGAGCAGCTCCCTCACAATCTCTCTAGCAAGTTCTCTTACTTCCTCTCCGGGTGGACGACCTCCGTAAAGTCTGACCGCTGGGCAATTACGGAGAGCCCAGGGGTGCACGGCAACCCCCTCCTCCGAGTACGCGAATGGGAAAAGCCGGCACACGGCTGGCCGCAGGTCGTATATCGTGCACACCCCCTTCCTGTAGAAGTAGCAGGCGTTACCTCTGCGGCGTAGAGTAAAGCAGAGCTCTACGCCCAGACTTCTCAGGCAACCCGATGCTTCAACTGCTTCAATAGCTCCTATGACGCGCCAAGCTCCCCTCTTCACCCAATCTTCCAAGTCCGAGAGCACTACTATCGGTGCGAGGCTCCTGCAGCACCTACCGCACCTGAGGCATTTGAACTCCATAGACCGTAACCACGTGGAAACAACGCATAAATACTCGTCCCAGAGCCGCTCCCCGATGGAAGGGCTCTACGCGAAAATCAGGGATGCGTTCCTAAGCTTCGATTTCGAAGGGGTAAAGGCCCTCGTTAGAGAGGCGCTCGCTAAGGGCGCTTCCCCTAACGAGGTTATTGAGCGCGCTCTGAGACCAGCTATGGAGGAAGCGGGGAGGAGGTTTGAGAAAGGAGAGTTCTTCCTGGCGGAGCTCGTCGTAGCGGGCGACCTGTTCAAGGAGGTTATGGACGAGATCCTCGTGCCCGAGATCCAGAAGCAGGGTGGCTCGACCAGGAGCCTCGGGACCGTTGTGATCGGCACTGTAAGGGGCGACCTGCACGATATTGGGAAGAGCATCGTGGCTACAATGCTCAGGGCCGCGGGGTTCAACGTCATCGATCTCGGCGTCGACGTTCCGCCCGAAAAGTTCGTGCAAGCTGCTATTGAGCACAAAGCCGACATCGTAGCAATGTCAGCTCTCCTCACAACTACGATGCTGGAGATGAAGAACGTGATCGAGGAGCTGAAGAAGGCCGGCATCCGCGATAAGGTTAAAGTGGTGGTCGGGGGGGCTGCGGTCACGGAGGACTTTGCGAGGAGCATCGGAGCTGACGGGTATGGGGAGGACGCGGTCAAGGGAGTGAAGGTCTGTAAGGAGCTTTTAGGGATAAAGTAGTGGTAGGAGCTCCTCGCGAGATACGCCATGCCGATAGTAGAGGTTAGGGGGATAGGTTTTTTCGATGCGAAAGAGGGCGAAAACCTTCTAGCGCTGATAAGAAGGCATGGCGTAACGCTCCCAGCGGGGTGCGGAGGTTTAGGGCTCTGCGGCATGTGCCGAGTCAGGGTCGTTAGAGGGGAGCTCACAGCCCCAACGCGGAGGGAAATCGAAATACTCGTCGATCGACTGGAAGAGGGGTGGAGACTCGCCTGCCAGGCTCAGGTGATCGGTGATACGACCCTGGAGATCCAAGCGATCAGGCGAGAAACCCCCAAAGCTAGAGTTAGACCACCTGTTCGGATCACACCACCAGCCATCTTCGTACCAGTGAGAGTGGAGAGGGGGGAGCCTTCGTACGAGGAGGAACTAATATCGTCTCTAAGGACGCTTGGGGTTCACGCTACGAAGCTATCCCTTTCCGCCCTGAACTCGCTGGCCCAGAGAAGCTCGGGCGTGGCTGTCATCGTTGAAGATGAAGTCTTGGACGTGAGCGACACCTACTCGGGCTACGGCCTAGCGGTAGACGTAGGGACGACAAGCGTGGCAGCATCCCTGGTAGACCTGGTGAGTGGAGCAGTAACCGCTGAAAGGGTGAGTCTCAACGCCCAGCTGAAGTACGGTTCAGATATCATCAGCCGGATACGCTACGCGTTGCAGGAGCCCGACGGAACAGCTAGATTGCAGCAAGCCGTAGTAGACACGGTCAACAGGCTCCTCGATGAGATGGGGGCCCGAGCAGATAAAGTCTACAGGGTTGTTGTGGCGGGAAACTCGGTTATGCTCCACCTGTTCTTCGGTGCGAATCCAAGGACTCTGGGCTTTCTACCATTTAGACCCCTCTACCGTAGGCAGATGAGGGCAAGGGGCAGGGATCTCGGTCTCACCGTTCACCCCGACGCCCACGTGGTATCACTCCCGATACTCGGCGGCTACGTGGGAGGAGACGTAGTGGGAGACATCCTTTCAGCAGATCTGTCTGGATACGACAAGGCCATGCTGATCGACGTGGGAACTAACGGGGAGATCGTATTGAAGAAAGACGACGCTTACCTCGCCGCTTCCACACCCGCCGGTCCAGCTTTCGAGGGCGTCGGGCTCCACTCGGGGATGATGGCAGTCGAGGGTGCTATCGAGAAGGTGAGAGTGTTGGGGGCCCGCGAAATCGAGTACTCGACGATAGGGGGCACCGAAGCGAAGGGCATCTGCGGTTCAGGATACGTGGACCTGCTCGCCGAGTTGCTAAAAGCAGGAATCCTATCGAGGGATGGCAGGCTACTCGACGGCCCCCGCGTGAGGGAGGTTGGGGGTGTAAAAGCGTTCGTTGTAGATGAGGAGAGGGGGATTATGCTGACGCAGCTTGACGTGAGGAAGCTCCAGCTTGCTGTGACCGCGGTGAAGTTTACGGCAAAGTACCTCTTGAAGGTTGGCGGCGTTAACGTCGAGAGCCTGGAAGCGATCGTTGTCGCCGGCGATTTCGGCTATCACTTAGACCCTCGGAACGCGATGGAGATTGGGCTGCTACCCAGGGTTGATGAAAGTGCGATCAGGTACATAGGCAATGGATCACTGACAGGCGCGGAGATGTACATGCTGTCTGATGAAGCGCGAAAAACGGCGGAGGAGCTGCTAGCTAAATGTAGGGTTCTCGACGTTCCCCGAGAGGAGAGAGACTTCATCTCCGAGCTTAAGCTCTCGTGGTGAATTCTGCCGACCTAGAATCCTAGCTATGAGGGAGGCAGCTTCGACAGCAAGTCCCCTCACTCTCTCACTCGGTTGGCTGCCTAGGGAGAGATCCATAGCCCCGGCGCCAATCACGAGAATCTTACCTGGATCAAGCCCGACCGATTCGAATAGCAGCCTCAAAGGTAGCAGGTGCGAGGAGAAAGAGCGAGAGACTAACTCGTCGGAGAGCTTTAAGATAGCGAGCCCTTCACCAGCCCCAGCCAGCGCATCAACGATTATCACGGTTTCCGGCCTTACCCTCCTCAGAATACGCGTGATGTTTTCCGGGGCCGTTCCTGCGTACACTGCGGGGATCCTAATCTTTCGAAGGAGCCGGTAGACGAGTAGACCGAAGGCGTCATCACCCCTGAGGGGGTTGCCGAGACATATCACGAGGGCGTAGCTCATCAACCCGACTCCGCCCTTTTTACTCTCCGCTCTATCAAGTAGCCGTAGCACCCCACAGTCAGTAGCGCGATGCCGACCAGCGATGAGACTATAGCCACCACGTTCATCACCAGCAGCAGCGTGTAATCTACGCTGTAGTACCTGATCGAGAACGAACCGCGAACGGTGCATCTGCCGCACTGGAGGACTAGGGATAGCTGCCTGGGGATGCCATCGAGGTATACGACCTCTCTGCGCTGAATACGCAGACCCTCGCCAACTCTGATAGCCTGTAGCCCCTCTACAGTGTCGATGAGAAGGTAAGAGCTCACGCTCGAAGTCGACTCGATCTGAAGCTCGTAGTACAGCTTCTCCCCTGTAGCACCAGTAAGGGGTAGAGTCACGTTGGCAGTACCCGTCACATCGATCGTGAAGGCTTTTTCAGACAGCATTCTCGGAGAAGCGTAGTAGGTTGCCCAGAACGATACCAAAATGGCCAGAGTTGAGAGGGTGAAACCCGCTGCTATGGCGATTAGGTACTTAACCCTTCGCGTAGAGCCAGCATTTGACTGCATGGCCGGGCTTCACTTCAACCGTGGGCGGCTCCTCCCTCCTACACACGTCCATCACGTACGGGCACCTCGGGTGGAAACGGCATCCCGGCGGCGGACTAATCAAGCTGGGCGGCTCGCCAGGGGGTACGTTCCTCAGCCTCTTTCGGTTCTCGGGATCCGGATCCGG